>CALDPL010000267.1 GCA_937911965.1 uncultured Allomuricauda sp.
CCGAGGCCAACCAGGTCGAATACGTGATCTGTCCCGCCCGAATCGGGAATGCCGCGGCCGAACAGGCGCGGGAGCTTGCCCTGAAAGTTTCCAAGGCCTATGGGCATATCGGATTGTTGGCCGTGGAAATGTTCCAGACCCAAGAGGACAGGATCTTGGTCAATGAAGTGGCCCCTAGGCCCCATAACAGTGGCCATTACAGTATCGAAGCGAGTTATACAAACCAATTCGAACAGCATATCCGGGCCATTTTGGGCCTTCCCCTGGGAATGACCGAAAGCAAGGTGGCGGGAATCATGGTGAACCTTGTCGGATCGGAAGGCCATACCGGACCAGTTCACTATGAAAACATGGAAGATATCCTGAAGATGGAAGGGGTAACCCCGCACATCTATGGCAAAAAGGAAACCCGGCCGTTTCGAAAAATGGGACATGTGACCATTGTGGACCAGGACATGTCAAGGGCCAGGGACAAGGCCCAAAGGGTAAAGGAAACCATTAAGGTCGTAACCCGACAAGGAGAATAGCCATATCCCAAGGGATCAAATTTTTTATTTGTCCTTTGGCAAAAAGTTTGGACAGTTATGAAGAAAGTTGCCGTAATCATGGGAAGCACCAGCGATCTTCCCATCATGCAGGAGGCCGTGGAGGTATTGAAAGGTTTCGGGATTCCCGTGGAAGTTGATATTGTCTCGGCACACCGCACCCCGGAAAAATTGTTCGATTTCGGGAGCAGGGCCCATAAGGAAGGCTTTGCGGTCATCATCGCAGGTGCGGGCGGTGCCGCCCACCTGCCCGGTATGGTGGCTTCCCTGTCCCCCTTGCCCGTCATCGGGGTGCCGGTTAAGAGCAGCAACTCCATTGACGGATGGGATTCCGTGCTATCCATCCTTCAAATGCCTTCCGGGGTCCCCGTGGCCACAGTGGCCCTGAACGGGGCCAAGAATGCCGGTATCCTGGCCGCCCAGATCATCGGGAGTTCGGATGGGGAGATCCTTGCCAAAATCCAGGCCTATAAGGAAGGCTTGAAGGAAAAAGTGGTCCAAGGGGCCAAAGAATTGAAAAAAAGAGGTTGAGGGGAACCGAAAAACCAATCCCCTTTCCTAAAATCCATAAACAGTACATGAACAATCCATTATTGGAGGCCTTTGACCAGGCACCCTTTGCAAGAATACGGGAAGAACACTTCAAACCCGCCTTCCTTAAGGCCATTGCGGATGCCAGGGCGGAGGTCGATGAAATAACGGAAAGCTTGGAAGAGCCGAGCTTTGAAAACACCCTTGAGGCCCTGGATTTTGCGGGAAGGCAATTGGACCGGGTCTCAAGCATATTCTTTAATCTCAATTCGGCCCAGACCAATGCGGAAATCCAAAAATTAGCCCAGGAAGTCTCCCCATTGCTCTCCGAATTCAAAAATGACATCAGCCTGAACCAGGCCCTCTTCCAGCGCATCAAAGGAGTATATGACAAAAGGGAGGCCCTGGATTTAGATCCGGAGCAGGAAATGCTGTTGGACAAAACCTATAAAAGTTTCAGCAGGAACGGCGCCCTGTTGGGAGATCGGGACAAAAAACGCCTGAGGGAGATCGATTCGGAACTGTCCAAATTGAGCCTGAAGTTCGGGGAAAACGTCCTGGCCGAGACCAATGCCTATGAACTGGAACTGACCCGGGAGGAAGAACTCAAAGGCCTTCCCGAAGGCGAACGTGAAGCCGCCGCTGAATTGGCAAGGAGCAGGGACCGGGAGGGCTGGCTCATCACCCTGGAATATCCCAGTTATATCCCCTTTATGAAATATGCCCGGAACCGGGAGCTGAGAAAGGACCTGTACTTGGCCTTTTCGAGCAAATGTTTTAAAGGGGATTCCCTGGACAATTCCGAAAACATCCTAAAGATCGTCAACCTTCGCCACGAACGGGCCCAGCTTTTGGGATACTCCAGCCATGCCCATTTTGTACTGGAGGAACGCATGGCGAAAAGCCCTAAAAAAGTGCTGGATTTCCTGGGAGAAATTCTGGAAAGGGCAAAACCGGCCGCCCAAAGGGAGTTGGCCGAACTACAGGCCTTTGCCAGGGAACTGGATTCCATCGACCGATTGGAGAAGTGGGACACCGCCTATTATTCCGAGAAACTCAGGCAAAAACGATTTGACCTTGACGACGAGAGGCTGAAGCCGTATTTTAAACTTGAAAACGTCATACAAGGGGTTTTCAAAGTGGCCGATAACTTGTACGGGCTGCGGTTCAGGGAAGTTGACGATATAGAGAAATACCATCCCGATGTGAGAACCTATGAAGTATATGACAGGGAAGATAATTTTGTCGCCCTTTTCTATGGGGATTTCCACCCCAGGGCGGGAAAGCGGCCGGGGGCCTGGATGACCTCCTTCAAGCCACAGTACAAATTGCAGGGGAAGGACCATCGGCCCCATATTTCCATCGTCTGTAATTTTACAAAACCGACCCCTACCAAACCTTCTTTGCTGACATTCAACGAACTCACCACCCTCTTCCATGAATTTGGCCATGCCCTCCATGGCATCTTGGCCGACACCACCTACCCCAGTCTTTCCGGAACCTCCGTCTATTGGGATTTCGTGGAACTTCCCAGCCAGCTGATGGAGAATTGGTGCTATGAAAAGGAAGCCCTGGAACTCTTTGCCTTCCACTATCAAAGTGGGGAACCCATCCCCATGGATCTCGTGGAACGGATCAAGGAATCCGCTACCTTCCAACAGGGCATGGCCACCTTGCGCCAACTGGGCTTTGGATTTCTGGACATGGCCTGGCACAACGGGGACCCCAAGGACATTGTACAGGTGAAGGAGTTCGAGGACCGGGCGTTCTCGGCCACCGAACTTTTTCCCCAAACCCCACAGACTTGTATGAGCAGCTCCTTTTCCCATATATTCCAAGGTGGATATTCTTCCGGATATTACAGTTATAAATGGGCCGAGGTCCTGGATGCAGATGCCTTTTCATATTTTAAGGAACGGGGGATCTTCAACAGGGAGGTGGCAGATCTTTTCAAGGAAAACGTACTTTCCAAGGGGGGAAGTGTCGAGCCCATGGAACTGTACAGGCGCTTTAGGGGGTCCGAGCCCGGTATCGAAGCCCTGTTAAGGCGGGCGGGCCTTATCGAACAGGCCACATGAGGGGAACGGCCTTTGCAGTCTAGGAACCATTGACTATTTTTGTTAGTTCCAAGAATATATGGTAGAGCACAAACTTTTTCCCGACCAATGGGTGGACCGCTACGCAGATTATCTGTTCAACTACGCTGTGGTCCGGGTGAGCGATGCCGAAATGGCTAAAGATTTGGTCCAGGAGACCTTTTTTGCCGGTCTCAATTCCGCAAAAAATTTCAAGGGAAATGCCTCGGAACGCACTTGGTTGATCTCCATCCTAAAGAGAAAGGTCATTGACCACTACCGTAGAAGCAATTCCAATAAGGGCAAGGCCGAGATCCGCGTGAACTACAGAACGGATTCCGAGAACGAAGGGGATTGGATGGAGGAGCAGGTCGCTGACCCCTTCAGCCTAGACGGGGACCACATCATGGAAAATGAGGAATTGGGCATGGCCATACAGGAGTGTTTGGACAAATTGCCAAAAAAACAGGCCCAAGTCTTTAGAATGAAAACCATTCAGGGAATGGAAACCGAGGACATATGTAATGAACTGGACATTAATCCGTCCAATCTGTGGGTGATGATCCACCGGGCTAGAACTTCACTAATGGGCTGTTTAAACGAAAACTGGTTTTAGGATGAAAATTTCATGTGAACAGGCAGCGGACATCTGCAACCGGACCCAATACAAAGAGTCCAAGTTTTGGGAAAGATTGAAACTGCGACTCCACCTGTGGTATTGCAAAACCTGCAAATCCTATTCAAAAAAGAACGCAAAACTGACCTCCCTCTGCGACAAGGCGGAGCTGTGCTGCCTTTCCAAGGAGGACAAGGAAAACATGAAACGGAATCTGGGGGAGCAATCCTAAAAAAAGACATCCACCAAGAAAAAGGCCCCGAACCAGAAGATGGGGATGGCCTCCACCCAAAATGAGGCAAAATATCGGTCCCTGATTCTTTTTCCATCCAAGAGCATCAGGATCAAAACGACCGAAAGCAGAAACCTCAATACCAACTCCCATTTGTGAATTTCGTCCTTCAAAAAGGTCATTAGAAAAAATAACAGCGCCATCACCATACCACATATACGCGTATTTTTGGCCCCCAATACCTGCGGCAGGGTGCGAAGACCGGGGTCGTCCCATTGCAGGTCGCGGATCTCGAAGGGGATGATCAACACCAGGACCAGCAGGAACCTTTGAATGAAGAGGACCCAGAAATCCCAGTCCAAGGGAAGATGGGCATCAATGGCGGGCAAGAGGACGGTGAACCCTGCCCAGACCAGGGCGACAATATGTATTTTCAAACCCGCAAGGCTCCTCAGGTTCTTCGCCCTTGGCAAAAAGGGCACGGCATAGAGGGCGGACATCAATCCCAGGGCGCCAATGGCCCACCAGAGCCGGACCTCCAAGCGCAAAAAAAAGAGAAGGGAAAAACCGAAGGACACAAAGCTGAAAGCCTGTATGAACTTGTGGTAGGCATTGGAAACAATCAAATACTTATAGGCCTCCACCCCGTATTTGATAAAATTGTAGCCCACGATCACACTGAAAAATATAAATCCCAAAAGCTTGATATCCGGGATGGTCCCCATCAAAAGGAAGCTGACCCCGGCCAGGGACAGTACGGCCATGGCCACGTGGATGCTGGCATCCAGGTAAAAATCAAAAACGGATTTCAAGACTTTCATCCTTTGCTGCTTATATGGGTCCCCAAGACCTGATAAACAGTTGACAAGTTTGGGTCCGCACCCTCCAAAATTGACCATTTTCAATGAATAAATCCGTAATTTTGTCCACTTTATTGGAAGGTATATGAACACAGAACTATTCGCCAACAGGCATATTGGAATTAGGGAAAAGGACTTGCCCCATATGCTGGGCACCATCGGGGTGGACAGCTTGGACCAACTCATCGACCAGACAATTCCAAAGGACATCAGATTGGGTCAAAAATTGGACCTCCCCCAGGGAATCGATGAAAACAGCTATTTGGCCCATCTCGAGGAATTGGCCCAAAAGAACAAACAGTTCAAAACCTATATAGGACTGGGGTACCACCAGTCCATTACCCCTTCGCCAATCAAGAGGAACATATTGGAGAACCCGGGTTGGTACACCGCTTACACCCCCTACCAGGCCGAGATTTCCCAAGGCCGGTTGGAGGCCCTGCTCAATTTCCAGACCATGGTCAGTGACCTAACGGGAATGGAGATCGCCAATGCCTCCCTTTTGGACGAAAGCACCGCGGCCGCGGAGGCCATGTGCATGCTCTTTGAACTTCGAAGCAGACAGCAAAAAAAGGAGGGGGCCAACAAATTTCTGGTCTCTGAGGAGGTGCTCCCCCAAACCTTGGCCCTTTTGCGGACCCGGGCCATCCCCCTGGGAATAGAACTCCATATTGCGGATTGTGAACATTTTGAATTTACCCCAGAATTCTTTGGGGTGCTTTTGCAATATCCCGGAAAAAACGGTCAATTGCTTGATTACGCCTCCTTTGTCGAAAAGGCCAAGGCCCATGAAGTCAAAGTGGCCGTGGCCGCCGATATCATGAGCCTTGTGGTCCTGACCCCTCCCGGTGCCTGGGGCGTGGACGTGGTGGTGGGAACCACCCAACGATTTGGGATCCCCTTGGGTTATGGGGGCCCCCATGCCGCTTTTTTTGCCACTAAGGACGAATACAAAAGAAGCATTCCCGGTAGGATCATCGGGGTAAGCAAGGATACCGATGGAAATTTCGCCCTTCGGATGGCCCTACAGACCCGGGAACAGCACATCAAAAGGGACAAGGCCACTTCCAATATATGTACGGCCCAGGTCCTCTTGGCGGTCATGGCCGGCATGTATGCCGTATACCACGGTCCCGAAGGATTGAAGTTCATCGCCAATAAAATACACCGTCAGACTCTGGCTTTGGCCCAGGCACTTGGAACCCTAGGGTTGAAACAGACCAATACTGCTTTTTTTGACACCCTGCAGGTCGAGGTCGGGGATACCGCCAAACTCAGGGAACTTGCGCTTGCCCGGGAAATCAACCTCAATTATATCGATGGGGGGAAGGTTTCCATTTCCCTTAACGAGGCCACCACGGAGGCCGATCTCAACCAGTTGGTTGACGTTTTTGCCCGGTTTGTGGGCCACGGGGACAAAGTCCAGGTCCAAACCTTTGGGGATGGATCGGCAATCCCATCGACCCTGGAAAGACAGCTCCCCTTTATGGAACACCCGGTGTTCAACTCCCATCATTCCGAGACCCAGCTCATGCGGTATATCAAGAAATTGGAACGCAAGGATTTGGCCCTCAACCACTCCATGATTTCCCTGGGCAGTTGTACCATGAAATTGAACGCGGCCTCGGAAATGTTTCCCCTGAGCTGGGCCCAATGGGCCAACATCCATCCCTTCGTGCCTTTGGATCAAGCCGGGGGCTATCAGGAAATGTTGAAATCCCTGGAACGGCAATTGAGTATCATCACAGGCTTTTCCGCAACTTCCCTCCAACCCAATTCAGGGGCCCAAGGGGAATACGCCGGATTGATGGTCATCCGTGCCTATCACGAATCCCGGGGGGAAGGCCATAGGGACATCTGTCTTATCCCTGCCTCTGCCCATGGGACCAATCCCGCTTCCGCCGTCATGGCCGGAATGAAGGTGGTGGTGACCGCAACGGATGAGCACGGGAACATCGATGTCACGGATCTGGAGGAGAAGGCAAAGTTGCACGCCGACAATCTTGCGGCCCTGATGGTCACCTATCCATCCACCCATGGGGTCTTTGAATCCTCGATCATGCACATTACCAAGGTAATTCACCAATACGGGGGCCAGGTGTATATGGACGGCGCCAATATGAACGCCCAGGTCGGCCTGACCAATCCGGCGACCATTGGGGCCGATGTCTGTCACCTAAACCTGCACAAGACCTTTGCCATTCCCCACGGCGGGGGTGGACCCGGGGTGGGACCCATCTGCGTGGCCCCGCAATTGAAGCCCTTTTTACCCTCCAACCCGGTGGTGCCCACCGGTGGCGATCAAGCGATCACGCCCATTTCGGCCGCCCCTTGGGGAAGCGCCCTGGTATGTTTGATCTCCTATGGTTACATTACTATGCTCGGCCTGGAAGGCCTAACCGATTCCACCAAGGCCGCCATCCTGAACGCCAATTACCTCAAAGATAGGCTCAAGGGCAAATTTGAGGTCCTCTACACCGGGGAAAAAGGGAGGGCCGCCCATGAGATGATCATAGATTGCCGGCCTTTCAAGGCACAGGGTATTGAGGTCACCGATATCGCCAAAAGGCTGATGGACTACGGGTTCCACGCCCCGACGGTATCCTTTCCGGTTGCGGGCACCCTGATGATCGAACCTACCGAGAGCGAGGGCCTGGACGAATTGGACCGATTCTGTGACGCCCTATTGTCGATCAGGGAGGAAATCGATCAGTGCAAGGCCGGGGAACCCGACAATGTGCTGAAGAATGCACCACATACCCTGTCCATGGTCGCCTCCGATGTCTGGGAGTACCCCTATAGCAGGCAAAAAGCGGCCTTTCCGTTGCCCTATGTGGCCGAAAACAAGTTCTGGCCGAGCATCAGAAGGACGGACGAGGCATTTGGGGATCGTAATTTGATTTGTACCTGTCCCCCCCTGGAAGCTTATATGGAGGTCTAAAAACCATTGTAAACACTGATGAAAAAGCCTTGACCCAAAAATAAGTCAGGGCTTTTTTGTATTTCATCACAAAAAACACCAATTTGGACATAGTAGGGTTTATTATGCATGCATAACAATCAATTTACAAAATACTACCTTTCAGTACCAAAGACCAAAACATGAAAATCGGTATCAAAGGAACGGGCAGCTATATCCCCGCCGTAATCACCAAGAACGAGGCCTTCCTGGGCCATGAGTTCCTGGGCACGGATGGGGGCAAGTTCGAACACGACAATGCAACGATCATTGAAAAGTTCAAGGCAATAACGGGAATTGAGGAAAGAAGATATGCGGAGGCCGGACTAAAGACTTCAGATCTCGGATATTTGGCCGCGGAAAAGGCCATAGAGGATGCCAAAATAGACAAGGAGGAACTGGATTATATCATCTTTGCCCAAAACTTTGGGGATATGACCCCGGGGAAGATTCAAGGGGATACCCTGCCAAGTCTGGCGACCCGGGTTAAACACTTGTTGCAGATCAAAAACCCGAAATGTGTGGCCTATGATCTGATATTTGGATGTCCGGGCTGGATCGAAGGGGTCATACAGGCCACGGCCTTCATCAAGAGTGGGATGGCCAAAAATTGTCTGGTCATCGGAGGGGAGACCCTTTCCCGGGTGATCGATCCCCACGACCGTGACAGCATGATCTTTTCCGATGGGGCCGGTGCGGCCGTAATAGGCCGGACCGAGGAATCGGATGGCATTTTGTCCCACTGCTCCCTTACCTTTGCCGGAGAGGAAGCCTATTACCTCTATTTTGACAGGACCAACAGTCCCGAGGGTTGCAAGGATACCCGATACATCAAGATGTTGGGGCGCAAAATCTATGAGTTCGCCTGCATCAATGTCCCCAAGGCAATGGCTTCCTGTCTGGAAGAAAGTGGAGTGGACATCGACCAGGTCAAAAAAATATTCATCCATCAGGCCAATGAAAAGATGGACGAGGCGATCGTACAGCGTTTTTATCGCATCCATAACCGACAGATTCCGGAAAATGTCATGCCCATGAGCATCCATAAACTGGGCAACAGTTCCGTGGCTACCATTCCAACCCTCTATGATCTGGTCCTGCGAGGGGAACTACCGGGACATCAGCTGAGCAAAGGGGATGTATTGCTCTTTGCCAGTGTGGGGGCCGGTATGAACATCAACGCCTTTGTGTACCGGTACTGATAAGGTGCCCCGATCTCAGGTCCGGACTCCCTTCGGGGAGGGCATGGATGACCCCAAAAACTAATTTGGGAATTCTGCTTTGTTTTTTGGAATTTTGGCCCATGTACGAAAACAACTTTCCCAACAAGCGATACAGGCATACGCTGTCTTTTTTGCAGAAACACATCAGCCGTTCGGAACCCATCCTGGACCTGGGGGTCGAAAACCCCTTTACCGAGATCATGAGGTCCAATGGATATCAAGTGGAAAACACCAAGGGAGAGGATCTGGATGTGGATTTTATGGGCGTGGCCCGATCCACGGCCCAAGTGGTGACCTCATTCGAGCTCTTCGAACACTTGGTGGCACCCTTCAATGTCCTAAAAGAAATCAAGGCCAATAAATTGGTGGCCAGTATTCCCCTGCGGCTATGGTTCTCCCCTGCCTATCGGAGTGGGACAGATCCCTGGGACCGCCATTACCACGAATTTGAACCCTGGCAGTTCGATTGGCTTCTGGAAAAAGCCGGTTGGACCATCATGGATTCCGCCAAGTGGACCAATCCGGTCAAGAAAATAGGGGTCAGGCCGCTCTTGCGGCTGTTTGTCAACAGGTATTATATAGTTTACGCGGAACGAATGCCCCAAGACCGGTCCCATTGAGACCCAATATTGGCCTGGACTTAAGTAATTTGGGATTTGTGATTTGATTTTTGGAATTTTGACCTATGTGGATCAGTATTGTCATTCCCGCACACAACGAAGCAGCCTATATAAGGGAATGTCTGGATTCCATTGTGGCCCAGACCCTTCATCCCAATGAACTCATTGTGGTGGATGACAATTCCTCCGATACCACCCATGAAATTGCATTGGAATATGCCGGGCAACACCCCTGGATCAAGGTTTTTCAACGCCAATCCTCCAATGAGCACATCCCCGGAAAGAAAGTCGTGGACAGCTTTAATTTCGGCCTTGCCCATTGTTCCCCATACGATCTTATTGGAAAATTCGATGCAGATATCGTACTCCCATCAAATTATTTTGAGACCGTGGTGAACCAGTTCCAGGCCAATTGGCTCCTGGGCATGTGCTCCGGCCTGCTGTACGTAAAAAAAGGGGACTCCTGGGAATACGAAAACATTGCGGACAAATCCCATATCCGGGGACCCATAAAACTCTACCACAGGGCATGTTTTGATAAAATTGGGGGGTTAAGGCCGGGAACGGGTTGGGATACAGTGGATGTGCTGTTGGCCAAATACCACAATTTTGAGACTCTGACCCTCCCCCGGCTACAGGTGCGCCACCTCCGACCCACGGGCCACGGCTATAGCGCCAAAAACCACAGAAACAAGGGCATAGCCCTTTACCGGATGCGCTATGGGTTTTCCTTGGCCTGCCTGGCCTCATTTAAAATGGCCCGGCAGGCCAAGGACCCCATGCTGTTCCCTCGAACCCTTCTTGGATTCCTCGCCGCATTTTTTGGACAACGACCCTTCTATGTCACCATGGAAGAAGGTCGGTTCATCAGGGAATACCGGTGGAAGGGCATCCGTTCAAAACTCCGCTTTTCTATTTGAATTCCAAGGCTTCCCCTATGGGTTCCCCAGTCGTACCGTTTGGAAAGGCGATTCCCAAAAGGGTCGCGATTGTCGGTGCAATATCCGGAATCTCGGTCCGATTGACCGTACTTCCCTTCTTGATTCCCTTGCCGTACATCAACAGCGGCACATGGGTGTCATAGCTCTGTGGGGAACCATGGGTCGAACCGGTCCTCCCTGAGGTGACATGGCCCGGCTCAAGTACGATCAGCACATCCCCGGACCGTTTTTGGTTGTAGGCGTTCTGCATCAAATGGGGAACTCCATGGGTATATTCGTTCGTCCACATTTGATGGGCCGTAAAGGTCCTGCCGATACCCGGATATTTCAAAAGTTCCCGGGCCATGTCCTCCTGGGCCTGCTCCAGGTCGATATCCAGATTGTTCAGGATGGTATAATCGAGAAACAATTGGCCGTTTGAAAACTTCCGGACCACGTCCGTGGTACCGTATTTGTACTGAAGGTATTCCCCGAAATTTTCGTTTATGCCCTTCATGTCCAGGTAGCCTGCAGGAATTCGGGAGTCCTTCAAATACGCAGGGACGTCCAAAGCTGCATGGTCTGCGGTCAGGAACACCGTATATTCCCCTTCACCCACCTTCTCATCAAGGGTGGTCAACAGTCTTGCCAGATCCAGATCCAGCCTGATATAGGTGTCCTGGACCTCTTTGGAGTTCACCCCGAAGAAATGTCCAACATAGTCCGTGCTCGAAAAGCTTATGGCCAAGAAATCGGTAATGGTGTCGACTCCCAATCCTTCCGCTTCCAGGGCAGCCAGGGCAAAATCCAAGGTTAGGCTGTTCCCGAAGGGAGTGGTCGTCAAGATGCTGTATTGGCGATTCTCCTCCCAGAGTTGTGGAAGGTCATGGGGAAAAGCCGAGCTGGTCTCCCCTTTGAACTTGCCTTCATAGGTGTTGGCATCCGTACCGCTTTCCAAATAAGTATTGATCGGCCTGAGGGTATTCCATGTTTTTTTATAGGAATCCACTATGCCGGAGTTGTTGAATTCCTCCACCCATTTGGGCAGGGCATCCATATAGTAGGAACTCGTGATCCATTTGCCCAGGGAACCCCCTTCGAACCAATAGGCCGCATTGGCGGTATGACCGGCCGGCAGTACGGCACCCCGGTCCTTTATGGCCACCCCAATGACCTTGCCCCGTTTTTGGGTATGCATCCTCAATTCATCGGTGATGGTCGTGGTCAACATGCGGTGGGGGGACATATGTCCCGCATCGGAATCGCTTCCTATGGTGAGGTAGGCATCATCCCCGGCGCAATAGACATCCTCTCCGGTTTCCTTGTCAAACCAATTATTGCCGATGATGCCATGGGTGGCCGGAGTGGTCCCCGTATACACGGAGGCATGGCCTGGACCCGTAATGGTGGGTGCGTAATTGTAATGGTGGTTCTTTCCGATGAATCCTTCGCCAATCATTCTTTTGAAGCCACCATCCCCATAATGGTTCCAAAAACGGCTGATATAATCGTAGCGCATTTGGTCCACTATGATGCCCACGACCAACTTGGGGGCCACGGCCAGGGGTTCGGGCCGCTCCATGGACGCTTCTTTATTTTTTCGTTGACCATAGGAGAACCCCCCGATCAACAGGATCAACAATAAAACTAGGTAATTGGTCTTTTTCATTTGATTAATTTAGATTGAACAGTCACAAAGCTATTGAATTCTATTTTTTAAAGTATCAATTCAAGGTTAAATGCCCCACAATATTCTTATTTTTACCCCTTCAAGCCCGCATCCACTACATGAAGCATATAGAAGCGATTGGAAAATACTTCATCATGGTCTGGGAAGTATTCAAAAAACCGACCAAATGGCCCATCATGAGATCCTTGATCCTTAAGGAGATCGATGAGTTGATCTACGGTTCCATGGGCATCATCATTTTTGTTTCGTTCTTCATCGGGGGGGTGGTCACCATACAGACTGCCCTGAACCTCACCAATCCCCTCTTGCCAAAAAGTCTTATCGCCTTTGCAACGAGACAATCCGTGATCTTGGAATTTGCACCAACCTTTACCTCCATCATCATGGCGGGTAAGGTGGGATCCTATATCACCTCGAGCATCGGCACCATGAGGGTGACCGAACAGATCGATGCCTTGGAGGTCATGGGGGTCAATGCACTGAACTACCTGGTCTTCCCAAAGATCATAGCCACACTCTTGTTTCCCTTTGCCGTGGCAGTTTCCATTTTCGTCGGCATATTTGGGGGGTGGGTGGCAGCTGTTTTCGGAGGTTATGCCCCCACAGGGGAATTTATAAAGGGCCTTCAATTGGACTTCAACGCTTTCCACGTCACCTATGCCCTGATCAAATCCGTGGTCTTTGCATTTATCATTGCCACGGTCCCCTCCTACCATGGGTTTTTTATGAAAGGGGGTGCCCTGGATGTGGGCAAGGCCAGTACCACCTCCTTTGTGTGGACCTCTGTGGTGATTATTGTCACAAACTATGTTCTAACCCAATTATTGCTAGGCTGATGATAGAAGTGACCGACTTACATAAATCGTTCGGGGAACATCATGTCCTCAAAGGGGTGTCGACCACATTTGAACAGGGAAAGACCAATTTGATCATAGGCCAGAGTGGATCGGGAAAGACCGTGTTCATGAAATGCCTGTTGGGCCTGATCGAACCCGATGAGGGACAAATATGTTACAATGGCATCTATTATTCGGACCTGTCCACAAAACAGCGGCGTGATTTGAGGCAGGAGATGGGCATGGTGTTCCAGGGCAGCGCCCTTTTTGATTCCATGACCGTGGAAGGCAACGTGATGTTTCCCTTGGATATGTTCACCAAACAGTCAAAATCGGAAATGCAGGATCGGGTGGACTTTGTGCTCAATCGGGTCAACCTGATCGATGCCCATGACAAGTTCCCTTCTGAAATTTCCGGTGGAATGCAAAAACGGGTGGCCATCGCACGTGCCATTGTCATGAATCCGAAATACCTGTTCTGTGATGAGCCCAATTCGGGCCTGGATCCGCAAACCGCCATTCTGATCGACGAACTGATTCAGGAACTTACCGAAGAATATAAGTCGACCACAGTAGTAGTTACCCACGATATGAGTTCCGTAATGGGGATCGGTGATTATATCCTGTTTCTTTATAAGGGACTCAAGAAATGGGAAGGTTCAAACAAAGAAATAGCCCATACGGACATCCAGGAACTCAATGATTTTGTGTTCGCTAGTCCGTTTATGAAAGTGGCAAAGAAAAGTTTTTAATAAAGGTTTATGGAGAAAGAGAGCGGGCGACTTTTAACGGTGCCAAGGTCGTGGAAGGAATACGAGTTGATTGATTGCGGTGATCTGGAGAAATTGGAACGCTTTGGAAAACTGATCCTGATTCGTCCGGAGCCGGGGGCCTATTGGAAAAAAGTATTGCCGGAAGACGACTGGAAGCGCATGCATCATGCCCGCTTTGTGAGCGAAACGGCTACCAAAGGACAATGGGTTAAAAAGAAAGGCTTTCCCGAGGAATGGGACATCGGCTTTCAGGATAAATTCACCCTGCAACTTGCGCTGACCAATTTTAAACATATTGGTGTATTTCCCGAACAGGCGGCCAACTGGGACATCTGGTTAGCTGGCATCGGCGCATTCAGCGTCCTCTACGGCGCCTCCGGGGGCATCACTTCGGTCGGTGATCAATTATTGTCCCGCGACGGCAGCTTCGGCGCCGCCCTGGCCGTCGG
>CALDPL010000268.1 GCA_937911965.1 uncultured Allomuricauda sp.
GTTTATGGCGGACCCCCAAAGGGACGGCACCCGGCAGCACAATTTTGCAATCTTGGATTTCACTCGCAAGATTGCCCTGATCGGGGGGACCGGATATACCGGGGAAATCAAAAAGGGGATATTTTCCGCCCTGAACTTTATCCTGCCCGTAGACCGGGACACCCTGCCCATGCACTGTTCCGCCAATGTGGGGGAACAAGGGGACACCGCCCTGTTCTTCGGTTTGTCGGGGACCGGGAAAACAACCCTGTCCACCGATCCCTTGCGAAAATTGATCGGGGACGATGAACACGGCTGGAGCCCGGAAAACACCATCTTCAATTTTGAGGGCGGTTGTTATGCCAAGGTCATAGACCTTTGCCAAGAGAACGAACCTGAAATCTTTGGGGCCATCAAGAAAGGGGCCATCTTGGAAAATGTGATCATGGATCCCCGTGGGGAAGTGGATTTCTCCGACACCTCGATCACCCAGAACACCCGGGTGAGCTATCCCATTGACCATATTGCGAATATCCAGGTTCCCTCGGTTGGGGAACAGGTCAAGAACATTTTCTTTCTTACGGCGGATGCCTTTGGGGTGCTGCCCCCGATTTCCAAATTGACCCCCCCACAGGCGGCCTATCACTTTATTTCAGGCTATACGGCCAAGGTGGCCGGAACGGAGGCCGGGGTGGTGGAGCCCCAACCTTCCTTCTCCGCCTGTTTTGGAGCGCCCTTTATGCCGCTGCATCCCGCACATTACGCTGAAATGCTCAGTAAAAAGATGAAAGAGGCCGGAGTGGACGTCTGGTTGGTCAATACGGGATGGACCGGCGGCCCCTATGGGGTTGGAAGCCGGATGAAACTCAAGTATACCCGGGCGATGATCGCTGCGGCCCTCAAAGGGGAGCTCGGCTTCTACAACTATGACAAATACCACATCCACTCCGTATTTGGAGTGGCCCAGCCCAGGTCGTGTCCCGGGGTCCCCACCGAAGTGCTCAGCCCAAGGGCCACCTGGAACGACGATGAGGCCTATTATACCACCGCCTTTAAGCTGACCAATGCCTTTCGGGAGAACTTCAAAAAATTTGAGGCCTATGCCTCGGAGGAGATCCGGCGTGGGGGACCACAGCGTTATGCCTTTTAAAACAGATAAAGCCCGGTTTTTCCGGGCTTTGTTTTTTAAGTTTCATTTTGGTTTTTCACTTCTCGGGGAAGCGATTATTTGTTCACACTGGTGATGTATTTTTGAAGGGCCATGGTCATGGACGGGTTTTCCGGGGTCGGGGCCTGGATGTCGATTCGAAGCCCCGCATCGGTGGCCGCCTCGACCGTGCTGTTCCCAAATACTGCGATCCGGGTGTTGTTCTGCTCAAAATCCGGGAAGTTTTTCAACAGGGACTCGATTCCCGAAGGACTGAAGAACACCAAAATGTCGTAATAGACATCCCTGAGGTCGGAGAGGTCGCTGATGACCGTTTTGTAGAAAATGCCCCTTTTCCAATCCACGCCAAGTTCATTCAGGGTCTCGGGTACCCCGGGTTTGAGCACATCGGAGGAAGGGAGCAGGGATTTTTCGTCCTTGTATTTCTTGATCAGGGGAATCAGATCGCTGAAATTGCGCTTGCCCACATAGATCTTGCGTTTTCGATAGACCACATACTTTTGCAGGTAAAAGGCCACGGCCTCGGACTGACAGAAGTATTTCATGCTGTCGGGGACCTTGAACCGCATTTCGTCCGCGATCCTGAAAAAATGGTCCACGGAATTTCTGCTGGTCAGGATGATGGCCGTAAAGTTGTTCAGATCTATTTTCTGCTGTCTGACATTTTTGGCCTCGACCCCTTCTACATGTATGAAAGGCCTAAAATCCACTTTTATCTTCTCTTTCTCAATTAAGCGCGAGTAAGGGGAATTTTCGACTTTCGGTTCCGGTTGGGAAACCAAAATTGTTTTTACTTTCATAAACTCTCAACCTTTTAAATAGCTTCCAATTAGCACCAAAGGGGCAATTTCGAGTGCGCAAAGGTACAAAATAAAATACATAAAATACGGCAACATAGCTTTTTGATGGTGCTTCAGGAGCTTTAGGGTCCCTATGCCATTGATCAGAACGAGCAAGACTAGGGCGATGTATATCACCGTTTTTGAATCCACAAGGATATAGGCCAACACAAGGTTGGCCACACATAGAACGATGCCGCTGTGGTTTAGGTAACTGAGCTTGCTGAACAGGATGCCCGAGATGAGTTCCCGGGAATTGAACACATAGGCCGTAAAGAGCTGGGCAGCCGATTTGAGGAGCTGGAAAAGGACCAGGGCCCCAAGGATGAACAGGAACACTCCCCAATCGGCCTTCCGGGGCAATACCCCAAAGGCCTTTAAGGCCAAGAATATGAACAGGGAGAGGTTCAGCAGTTGGAATAGGGTCATCAAGATTTGGAACCAGTCGAACCTCTGTCCTTTTTTTTGGTGGAGCAGCATGTATTTGTCGTTGAAGGGGAGAATGATGAAGTTCAGGAACTTGCCGTGATGTAGGGTTTTGCCCAAGGTCAGGGCCACCAGGCTGAGGAAGAGCACCACGCCCATCCAGTCCAGGGAAACCACTGTTTTTTCCAAGGGGTTCATGGGTGGATCTTCACAGGTTTACCGTTCAGCCCCGGGGGAAGGCCGTGTTCCGAAATGCCGACCCTGAAATAGACCGGATTTTCCATTTTGTTGGGCAGGGGGAGGTCAAAATTGTATTGAATCGTGTCCCCGGGGGCAAGGAGCTGTGTCCCATTGCCTTCCCGTTCCAACTTCAATGGGAGGGTCTCCATGACCTGTTTGTAGGCATTGGAATAGGAAATGGAGTACTTTAGGTCGCCCAGGGCTATTTCAAAGGGATAGGGGTTGTGTACCTTTAGGCGGTACCGGCCCCCGTTCCCCGGTTTTTCCACAAGGCACTCCAGCCTGCGGTAGGATTGGAAGTCGTCCATAAAGACCCCGTAATAGGTCGTTCCCGACAGATTGGTGTATTGAAGGTCCCCCTGGTCCCGGTATTGGGTGACATAGACGACCCTTTTTCCCCGGACCCGTTCTTCGGACCCGTCGATGGAGTACTGGTTTTTTCGGTACATATAGTTGTTCAGGGAAATGGCGGGCCGGCCGGAATAGAATTCATATTTAGGGGCCAGACGGTAGCTGTTCTCAAAGACCACCGGCAGATCC
>CALDPL010000269.1 GCA_937911965.1 uncultured Allomuricauda sp.
AACCTGCGTGGGCAAAAAGTAAAAAAACCAATATACATAGTGTCCGTTTCATCCCCTGAAAAAAATTTTATTGATGTTTAATTTGATCTTGCCGTATTCCTGATCGTTTTCTTTTTTCCCAGGGGAGGGAAGTTCAAATATGAATTTCAGAGGGGCAAGCCCTGGCAGTACGAGAACCTGATGGCCCCCATGGATTTCTCCATCAAAAAGACCCAGGAGGAAATAGCCTTGGAAAAGCAATCGATCCGCGACAACCAGACCGAGTACTACTCCTATGACGCCTCTGTGGTGGGACAGGTTGAAACGGAGGTCGAACTGGGCCTCAACACCCAATTTACCTCCCAGCAGCGCAGGGGATTGGAATCCCTCATCAATAACACCTTGAACGACATATACGCCATTGGGGTCTTCGAGACATTGCCTTCGGCCCCATCATTGGTGGTGGTCAAGAACAATGAGGCCCAATCCGTGGGAAGAAACAGTTATATCGATCTCGAGGGCGCCAAGACCATGGTCAGGGAACGGCTTTCAAACTCCTCGGTGGAGGGGGTGGACAATGCCGTGCGGTTGGTACAGCGGAACATCAGGCCCAATCTGTTCCACGACAGGGATCTGACCGAGGGCGCCCTGAACGAGGAACTCAACAAAATGTCCTTTACACGGGGCGAGGTCTCCAAGGGAAGCTTGATCATTTCCAAGGGGGAAGTCGTGGAGGCCGAGGATTTTAAGGTATTGAGCTCCCTCAAGGATGAATACGAGGCCGACATATGGCAAGGCGGCAATTACATCTTTATTATTTCAGGCTATACCGTATTGGTGGCCCTGGTCCTGATCATGCTGTTCCTTTTCATCAAACATTACAGGTCCGAGATATTCCGGAACAACAACAAGCTCACCTTTATCTTTTTCAATATCCTGCTCATGGTCTTTGCCACCACCTTGATGGTGAAACATTATGAAAACTATGTATATGTGGTCCCCCTGAGCATCCTTCCCTTGGTGCTCAAGAACTTTTTTGATGCCAGGTTGGGACTTTTTGTCCATGTGCTCACGGTCCTCATCCTGGGTTTTGTGGTCCCCAACAGTTTTGAATATATCTTTTTGCAGATCATTGCCGGAATCACGACCATTTTGACGGCATCCGAGTTATACAGGCGGGCCAACCTCTTCATTTCGGTGGGACAGATCACCCTGATCTACATTGTGGGGTATTTTGCCTTTCACACCATTCACGAGGGCAATCTGGACAATATTGAATGGGTACTGTTCGGGGTATTTGTCTTGAACGGATTGTTGACCCTTTTTGCCCAACCCTTGATCTATATGTACGAGAAACTGTTCGGATTGGTGTCCGACGTATCCCTTCTGGAGCTTTCCGATACCAATTCCAGACTGCTCAAGGAACTTTCCGACAAGGCTCCAGGGACCTTTCACCATTCCCTGCAGGTGGCCAATCTGGCGGAAGCCGCAGCAAGTGAAATCGGGGCCAACGCCATGTTGGTCCGGGTAGGGGCCCTGTACCATGACATAGGGAAGATGGAGCGTCCGGCCTATTTCACGGAAAACCAGATTTCAAGTGTGAACCCCCACGACGACCTGCCGCCCATGGAAAGTGCCAAGATCATCATTGATCACGTCATCCGCGGAATAGAGATAGCACGCAAGAACAACATCCCAGATCGGATCATTGATTTTATCAGGACACACCACGGGACCACCTTGGTGTATTATTTTTACAAGAAGCAACAGGAGCTGGAATCGGATGTGAACCAAGACGATTTCAGGTACCCCGGGCCCATTCCCTTTTCCAAGGAGACCGCCATCCTGATGATGTCAGATTCCGTGGAGGCTGCATCCAAAAGCCTGAAGAACCCGACCTTTGCCATCATCGATGAATTTGTGGAGAAAATTGTCAAGGGACAGATGCAGACAGATCAGTTTTTGAACGCTGATATCACCCTTAAGGAAATCGAAGTGGTCAAGAAGGTCCTCAAACAAAAACTCACCAATATTTACCATTTACGGGTGGAATATCCCGAATAGGGGATACACTTCCCAGAGTGGACTAAAAAAGGTGGTAAAATAGTTGCGAAACATTGGATGAAAGGGTACATTTGCAACCGCAATTTTGGAGTGTACGTTCATATTTGATACAAGAAAGGAGAGGTGCCGGAGTGGTAACGGAGCAGATTGCTAATCTGTCGACGGGTAACCGTCGCCTGGGTTCGAGTCCCAGTCTCTCCGCTTTTTTTTCTAAATGATCATGGGAAGTATGAAACAATTAACTCAATACAAGTTCCTTCCCAAAAAATTAGTTCGGGGTGTAGCGTAGCCCGGTTATCGCGCCTGCTTTGGGAGCAGGAGGCCGCAGGTTCGAATCCTGCCACCCCGACAAATTGGGTTTCAAAGGAACCCAAAAAAAGGCAAATAAAATGAAAATCAGGAATTTACATTTTTTCTGATTTCATTTGATACCCTTTGATAACTGTTAAAAAGTTACCTATTCGGTTACCTATTTTCGACCGGATTTTTTCACTACTTTGGCAACCCATAGCGTTTGACTTTCGCTTCGATTTGACTTTCACAAACAAAATCGATTATTCACCTAAAGCGAGAGTCCATGGGCACTTCAAGAACATTCAGCATTCATTTTTGGCTCAATCTGGCCAAACAAAAGGACGGATTTGCACCCATTTATGCCCGCGTCACCGTGGACGGGAGGCGTGCGGAAATCAGCCTACAACGACAAACTTCGGTTACCCATTGGGACACCAAGGCCAAGAAAACCACCTCCAGGACCCCTAAAGGGTATGCTTTGAACGCCTTTTTGGACCAAACCTATGCCAAACTTCTTGAGTGCCACAAACAGTTGACCTCTGAATTTGAACTTGTTACGGCAGAATCCATTAAATCCAGGTTCGTCGGGCATGACATTACCCAAAAAACGCTCCTCCAACTGGTGGCCTACCACAACACAAACATGCAGGGAACCCTTAAGTTCGGGACCCTGAAAAACTACTTTACCACCGAGAACTACATCAAGAGATTCCTGGTCCAAAAGCTCAGGACCAACGATGTCTTCCTAAAACACCTTAAATACAGTTTCATCATAGACTTTGAACAGTACCTGCGCAAAGGGCCCTCCCTGCAGAATTCAAACCCACTGAACAACAACGGGGTGATGAAACACCT
>CALDPL010000270.1 GCA_937911965.1 uncultured Allomuricauda sp.
CTGATCTCAAACCTGGATGCCATGCTTTCCATGGACAGTGCCAATGCCCATATGGCGGCCAATTACGGAATCCCGGTGGTCACCCTTTGGGGGGTCACCCATCCCTATGCGGGCTTTTATCCCTTTGGGCAACCCATGGACCGGGCCCTGTTGGCCGATCGGGAACAGTTCCCCCTGATTCCCACCTCCGTCTATGGGAACCGAATGCCCAAGGGCTATGAGGCGGCCATGGCCAGCATTCCCCCAAATACCGTGGTGGACAAGATCAGGTCCATTTTGGAATCCTAGGCAGCTGCGTACTCCGGGGCCAGGGACTTGAAGTAAAGCTTCAATTGTTGGATGTACTGGTATTTCAGCAGTTTGTTGGAACCGTCGGTCAAAAGGGAACGCATTCCGAGGTAGGAAGCGATGATATAGGTGGCCACCCCCTCACAGTCCACATGCCGGGCCACATGTCCGTCGAGTTTCCCCCGTTTGAGAACGGAGACCAGGTTCACTTCCCAGACCTGGATGATTTCCTTGAGCTGGGCACAGATTTCCTCATTCCTTTTATTGAACTCCGTCAGAAAATCGTTCAACATGAACCCATAGGCCATCTCATTGCGCTTGCCGGGCTCCATGGCCCGCTCCAGACTGTCCAAGATCACGGGCAGGGGATTTTCATTGGTGTTCAGGGGTTCGATCAAGAGGGCATAGACCTTTTGGACGATCAGGTTCTGCACTATGGTAATAAAATAGTCCTCCTTGGATTTGAAGTGGTGGTAAAAGGCCCCCTTGGATAGGGAGAGTTCGCTGAGGATATCGTCGATACTGGTATTGTAATAGCCTTTGGCATGGAAGATTTCCAGGCCCTTTCCACAGAGTCGGTGCATGGTTTCTCTTCGTTTCAGGGTCATCTCCATAAGTTCGGTTTTGGACGATTGGGTCGGTAACAAAGGTTTTAAGCAACGGCACGACCCCAAAGAATTAAGGATATAGGGGCAGGAATATTCGGCAAAACGTCAAAAGATCGACCAATGGAACCCCATCCCAAAAGACCCACCGACCGGGAAGTCGGTCAAAGGTGATGTTTTGGGGATTTACGAACTGGGAGATTCTTTGTGAAACCATGAAAGAGTAAAATTTTTGTGGACTTATTTTGTCCATTTATGTATAATTTTTTAACTTTGGACAAAACCAGTCCACAAATTTGAAAATGGAAAGACACCGGACCTTTGGAGAACATCTGCGACAACTTCGGGAAGAAGCCGATTTGACCTTGAGGGAAGTTGGCGCCAAAGTGGACATTGACCCTTCACTATTGGCCAAGATTGAACGGGGCTTCAGGCAACCCACCATGGAATTCATTAATGATATTGCGGATTTTTATAATGCCAACGGGAAAGATTTGCTCGAAGAATGGTTGAGTGACCGGATTGCCCATAAAGTATTGGAAGCAGGGGCCGATTTGAACATCCTAAAGGTCGCAGAGGAAAAGGCAGTCTACATAAAGTCAAAACGGAATGGATAGAATATGGCTGTCCATTTCATGGAACAAATAGTGAATTGAATTTGAATGCCCAGAGCCCATATTCTGAGAATATTAGGGACAAGCATTATGGACTCAAGTCGAATGAATGGTATAATTATGTTGGAAAATACAGCAATAAAATTCGACAATGAATAGGCATCAAGCAGAAATAGAATTAAAAAATACTGGGTCTATGTTGAATACCGTGGGTAATCAAATTTGAGTCTACCACAGATGAAGT
>CALDPL010000271.1 GCA_937911965.1 uncultured Allomuricauda sp.
TCTTCCAGATCTCCGGGCCCGTGGTCTGGTAATGGGCCCTCCAGTTGTCATCATTGGAAAACTGGTTCAACATGATAAAGCCTTCCCGGGCCACCTTGGCCTCGGCATAGTCCCTGGCCCCCTCAATGCCGACATCGGCAGGGGTGAGGGTGACCTTGGCCCCATAGGCCCGCATGGTCTGTACCCGTTCCACCGTGGAATTCTCCGGCATCACCAATTCAATGTCCAGGCCGTATTGCCTGGCTACCATGGCCAAACCTATACCCGTATTGCCACTTGTGGCCTCTATCAATTTTGATCCTGTGTTGAAGTCCCCCCGTTCCAGCCCGTTCTTGATGATGGAGAGGGCCGGCCGGTCCTTGACACTGCCCCCGGGATTGTTCCCTTCCAATTTAAAGAACAGTTCGACCTTGGGATTGGGGTTGAGCGCCATGGAGCGTACCAAGGGAGTGTTGCCGATAAAGTCCAATAGGGTTTTAGACATTGGGCAAGGTCTTTATCTTGATTTCGGGTTTGTGGAAGACTGTGGAATTTGGGGGCACCGAAGCCGTGATCCAGGCATTTCCCCCGATGATCGAGTTTTCCCCGATCACGGTCTCCCCTCCCAGAATGGTGGCATTGGCATAGATTGTAACGTTGCCCATAATGGTCGGGTGCCTCTTTGTCCTTTCCAAGTTTTTGGCCACGTAAAGCGCACCCAAGGTGACCCCTTGATATATTTTCACATTGTCATGTATTACGGCGGTTTCCCCAATGACCACTCCGGTCGCATGGTCGATAAAGAAGGATTTTCCGATTTTCGCCCCGGGATTGATATCCACCCCGGTCTGCCTATGGGCGTATTCGGTCATCAACCTCGGGATAAGGGGCAGTCCCCTGATATAGAGTTCATGGGCCAAGCGATAAATGGCAATGGCATAGAACCCGGGGTAGGCCATATAGATTTCCTGAATGGACAGGGAAGCGGGGTCGCAATTCAGGATCGCCTCGGCATCCAAGATCAACTTTTCCAAAATCCCCGGAAGCTCGGCGAGGTATTCGTTCCACAATTCCCCATCGGGCCGCTCGCATTCCCAACAGGCCATATCCAACAGGGTTGCGAACCGCTTTTCCAAGAGTTCCAGATTGACCTCCAAAGGGGTATTGGAGTCGAAAAGGGTAAAAAACAGGGTTTGGGTAAATTCCTCGGTTTCCTGTTTCAACCTATAGTCGAGATAGGGGAGCTTTTTATGTCTGATGAGTTCAGCTATGATTTTTTCCTTATCCATGGGACCCTTTTAGAGCTTATGAAGCTTAAAATTATATAAATCCTTTTCGTATGCTTCCTTATTCGTCTAACTTTAGTTCAAAAATAACATTTTCCCGATTTATGGCCCATAAAACAGTGATTTCCAAAAAGGCATTGGAGTTTTTAAAGAATCTCAAGGACAACAACGACCGGGATTGGTTCGAGATCCATAAACCTGAATTCCAAACCCTACAGGCCGATACCAAGGCCTTTTTTGAATCGGTGGGGGAAAGGCTCGAAAAACACGATGCAGTCGGAAAACCCAAAATGTTCCGAATTTACCGAGATGTGAGGTTCTCCAAGGACAAACGCCCGTATAAGACCCATTTTGCAGCCTCTTTTCCCCGCTTGGGACCCCACCTTAGGGGCGGATATTATATGCATGTTCAACCGGGTGCATCCTTTTTGGCCACAGGCTTTTGGAATCCCAACAAGGAAGACCTCTTGAGGATCCGGAAAGAATTGGAAATGGATGCCGGCGAATTCAAAGAGGCCATTGCCGACAAGAACCTTGTTGACCTTTGGGGGAATTTACAGGGGGAGGCCGTGAAGACGGCACCCAAGGGTTTTGACCGGGAACACCCCGACATCGAGTTGATTCGGCACAAGCAGTTCCTGTTTATCCGAAACTTTACGGATGGGGAAGTCCTGTCCGATACCTTTATAAATGAGGTGGACCGTTCCTTCAGGGCCATCCGACCCTTTTTCGATTTGATGAGCCTGGTGCTCACCACCGACCTGAACGGGGAATCAGTGCTCTAGGACCCCTTCCTGTTCCAGAAGCAGGACCCGGTCCTTCAGCCCTTCGATCACCATGTTCATCATTCGTTTGTTCAAGGCGGAGGAGTTGGAGATATAATCCCCGTATTCCTCGACGGTGAACTGGCCGATCACCATCCCCTTGAGGGAATTTCTGAACTTGATGTCCTTTTGGATCGCCCGTTCGATGTACAATAGCCTGTTCTCCAAGGAAAGTTCATGAAAAACATTCTTGTGTTTGGCGATGTAATTCTTGAAGGCAGCGGTCAATAATGGCTTTTGCATTTCGATCACGGGCCTGAGGGTCCGGTTCTGAAAACGCTCGTCAAAGCACATTTCGCTGTTGAATTGGGAAAGCTCGACTTGTGGACGAATGTCCAAAAGGCTCTTGGATCGTAAATCCATGGCTGAAAGTTTTACTAAAGTTACACAATGATATACCTGGGCTTTCCTTTATAGGGGATAGTTTTCAACGGGCTTATGAACAGGGGAAAGATTTCTGATCCCCCAATCGATCCAGAATTGAGATTCGCCATAAATTCCTATTTTTAACAAAAATCAACCTAAACCATCCCATGAGATATCCTGTGATCATTCTATTGCTCCTAACGGCCCTTGCATGTAGGGAGCGGGACGACAAATCCTCCAAAACAGTCTGGAACACCAAAGAGGAAGCCGAACTGAGCAAAGTCCACAACCAACTTTTGGATATTGAAAAGAGGCAGGGATGGAAATTGCTGTTCGACGGCAAGACCCTGGACGGATGGCACGTGTTCAACGCACCGCAGGGGGATTCCGCATGGGAGGTCCGGGAGGGCACCCTCTATTGCAATGCCCTGGACGAATCAAAAATACAGGGCGATTTGGTGACCGATGCCGTTTACGAAAACTATGAACTTTCCCTGGAGTGGAAGATATCCCCTCGTGGAAACAGCGGTATTTTCATCAACGTATTGGAGGGACCTGAACTGGGTGCGGCATGGCAAAGTGGGCCCGAATATCAAATTCTGGAACCGGGCCATATGGACCAGGATGTCGAAACCAAAAAATCGGGCTGCCTTTACGGTTTTTATCCCCAGAAAAATGAGGCGATCACCAAATCGGAAGGGGAGTGGAACCACACCAAGATCATACAAAATGAAGGTAAGGTGGAATTTTACCTCAACGGGATATTAACGGCGGAGGAGGATTTCACCTCGTCGTCATGGAAGGATAAAGTGGCCGCGTCGGGTTTCAAGGACCACAAGGCCTTTGGATCGGTGACCAAGGGTAAAATAGCCCTTCAGGATTGGTACTTCGAGGTTTGGTTCCGCAACATCAAGATCCGGGAACTCTAATTGCCATTCCTGTCGATTTTTGAATGCCGGACGCCCCAAATTGCCCAATCCACATTTCAGGGCGGGGAACTTTTTCAAATCGTCAATTCGTCGGTGATCGGTACGAATCAGGCCCGAAGCCCCCGATTATGCCCTACCTTTGCCTTGAAATCAAAAAAAGTCCAACATGCGATTCCATACAAGAAAATGGGTTAAACCGGAGGATCTGAACGCCAACGGGACCCTGTTCGGCGGCCGTGTCCTCGCCTGGGTGGACGAGGAAGCCGCCCTGTACAGTATCATTCAATTGGAGAGTAAAAAAGTGGTCACAAAATATATGTCGGAGATCAACTTCATGAGCAGTGCCCAACAGGGGGACATCATTGAAATTGGCATCGATGTCATCAAATTCGGGACGACTTCAATATCCCTGAACTGTGAGGTACGCAACAAGATGACCCAACAGACCATCATCACCGTGGACAATATCATCATGGTAAACCTGGACGGGCACGGAAACCCCAAACCCCATGGCAAGACCAAGATCGAATACGTCCGGGACCGTCTTGCCAAAAGGGAAAAGGAAAAAGGGAACACCCCCTAGTTCAGGGTCTTGGCCAAGGCCTGGACCTCATCCAGGACCCGAAGGAGGTTTTCCCCCCACAATTTGGCGATATCCTCCTCGGTATATCCCCGTTTGACCAGTTCCAGCGTCACATTGAAGGTTTCCGAGGCGTCGGTCCAGCCTTCAATGCCCCCGCCTCCATCAAAATCGGAGCTGATGCCCACATGGTCCACACCGATCAGTTTCACCATATAGTCGATATGGTCCACCAGGTCCGATACACTT
>CALDPL010000272.1 GCA_937911965.1 uncultured Allomuricauda sp.
TTTTCAAAATCGGTGTGGATGACCCCGGCGGCCTGGGGTGCGGTGGCACCCACGGGAATGGTCCAGGCCCTGACCTCCTTCACCCCTGCGGTGAAATAGGTTTCCAGATCCAAGAGCCGATAGGCCCCCCGGATCAATTTGGCCGAACCGGGTTCCGAAAGCCCCAGGTCCTCGAGGAACATCTGCCGCTCCTCATAGGTTTCCAGTTCGGTGATATCTGCCTCGGTGCCCACGGCCAGGAAAATGACCTCGGCCCGTTCCTTGGCCACGGCCTCCCGTACCTGCTGCACATAGGCATTGCCGTTTACCGCGGAGGCCTCGTCCACATTGCAGACATAGAGCACCGGTTTATCCGTGATCAGCTGTAGCGGTTTGACGTATTCCAGGCGGTCCTCTTCACTAATGGGAAGTGCCCTGACGGAAATCCCCGATTCCAGTCCCTGTTTGATGGCGGTCAGAACGGCCTCTTCCTTTTGGGCCTCCTTGTTCCCGGTCTTGGCCGCCCGCTTGGTCCTTTCCAGTTTTTTGTCCACGCTTTCCAGGTCCTTCAACTGCAGCTCCATATCAATGGTCTCCTTGTCCCTTATGGGATTCACCGAACCATCCACATGGACGATATTGTCATTGTCAAAGCATCGAAGTACGTGCAATATGGCATCGGTCTCACGGATGTTGGCCAAAAACTGGTTGCCCAGCCCCTCCCCTTTGCTGGCCCCCTTGACCAGGCCGGCGATGTCCACAATTTCGACCGTTGCGGGCAGGACCCGTTGGGGCTTGACCAGCTCCTCCAGTTTTTCCAGACGTTGATCTGGTACGTTCACCACCCCGATATTGGGTTCTATGGTACAGAAGGGAAAATTGGCGCTTTGTGCCTTGGCGTTGGACAGGCAATTGAACAGGGTCGATTTTCCCACATTGGGTAATCCTACAATTCCGGCTTTCATCTATTGGAATTTATTTTGAGGCTGCAAATATATGCCGAAGTTTTGGTTCGGGGGTTCAAAATCCCATGATCAGGTAGTACATGCCCAGGCCGAGAAGGAAGATGATCCCAAATATGGCCACCAGGGACAAAAGACAGCCCGCGGTTTTCCAGATTCCATTGTATTCTTTTTTCCGTTCTTCCATAAAAAAACCCGAACCGAGGGGATTCGGGCTAAATTAAGTGTTTTTTTTTGCCTAGCCGTTGGGATGCATGAATTGTTGCTTCCCAAGGAGCTCCTCCTCGGTTTCCACATGGTTCTCATCGGGGACACAGCAATCCACTGGGCAGACCGCCGCACATTGGGGCTCATCGTGGAATCCCATGCATTCGGTGCATTTATCGGGTACTATATAATAGATCTCATCGCTTACAGGTTCCTGTACCTCATCGGCATCCACCTCCTTGCCATTGGGCAATACCACCTGTCCGGCAAGGGAAGTGCCATCGCTGTATCTCCATTCATCGGCCCCCTCATAAATTGCATTGTTGGGGCACTCCGGCTCACAAGCTCCGCAATTGATGCACTCATCTGTAATAATTATAGCCATAATTTTGCTTTCTTATTGGGACGGATAATCCAAGCATCCCTAACTTTGGACAAAAATAAACCCTAGTAAATTAGTATACAAATAAAATGAGCCCGGAAATCAAAACCATAAAGGCTTTTGCGCATCTAGGAATCCAAATGCGGGATTATTGTCAAAAATGGAATTCAGACAAGGGGGATGTCCCCCCCGATTTCCAAAATGCCGTTGATCTTGCCCAGGCGGCCAACCCCTGGTTTGTCGAGGAGAACATACTGTTTGCCCTGGAACAGTGGGGCGGGGTCCTGACCGAGGAAAATTTAAGGGAATTCCTGTCGAGCTATTCCCCAAAATCCGGTGGCCCCCAAAAAACGGTCGGGATCGTAATGGCGGGCAATGTGCCCCTGGTCGGGTTCCATGACTTTCTTTGCGTGCTGCTTTCCGGGCACCGGGCATTGGCAAAACTTTCTTCCCAGGACCGCCACCTCATGCCTTTTCTCGCCTCGATCCTCATCCAGGCGGAACCCGGTCTTTCCCCCAGGATCCAATTTGTGGAGGACCTGATGAAGGGATACGATGCCGTCATCGCCACGGGAAGCAACAATACCGGACGCTACTTTGAGCATTATTTTGGAAAGGGGCCCCATATCATCCGAAAAAACAGAAATTCCGTTGCGATCCTCAGCGGGAAGGAGGACCTTGGTCAGCTCAGGGCATTGGGATCGGATATTTTCGGTTATTTTGGATTGGGCTGTAGGAACGTTTCCAAGATCTATGTCCCAAAGGGATATGATTTTGATCTTTTTTTCAAGGGAATCCAAGATCGACAGGATGTTGTGAACCATTCCAAATACGCCAACAATTACGACTACAACCGTGCGATCTTTGCCATGAACGGCCAAAGGTTCCTGGACAACGGGTTTGTTCTGCTGAAAGAGGAGGAGGAACTCCCCTCCCCCATTTCCGTGCTCCACTATTCCCAATACGGCCCGGGGACCGACCCACGGATCGCACTGGCGGAACTGGACGACCAGATCCAATGCACTGTGTCCGGATCGGGCCTCAAGGGGGAAGTTCCCTTCGGGCAGGCCCAGAACCCCGGATTGGCGGATTATGCCGATGGGGTGGACACCATGGAATTTCTGTTGGGACTTTAGGCAATCCTGTTGGGGGATTCGTTTTTAGAACCAAGTTTTTTTTAGACCTTTATCGCCCAAAACACCAAAATGAAAAAGCACAATTTTAGCGCCGGTCCCAGCATACTTCCCAAAGAGGTACTGCAAAAGGCGTCCGAGACCGTTGTGGAACTCGATGGAATCGGTCTTTCCCTCCTGGAAATTTCCCATAGGGGGAAGGAATTCGTGGCCATAATCGAAAAGGCCCGTTCCCTGGCCCTGGAGCTTCTCGGCCTGGAGGGAAAGGGATACCGCGCCCTCTTTTTGCAGGGAGGGGCCAGCCTCCAATTTCTGATGACCGCCCAAAATCTTTTGAAAAGCAGGGCGGGCTATGTCAATACCGGCACTTGGAGCCAAAAGGCGATCAAGGAAGCACGACTTTTCGGGGAGGTGGTGGAAGTGGCCTCTTCACAGCAGCAGGGTTTTGACCATATACCCAAGGGCTATGAGGTCCCTTCCGATTTGGACTACCTGCACCTGACCTCCAACAACACCATCTATGGGACACAGTTCAAGGAATTTCCCAAGACCGATGTCCCCTTGGTCTGTGATA
>CALDPL010000273.1 GCA_937911965.1 uncultured Allomuricauda sp.
CCGTATCTGTCGGAAGGATTGAAAATACCACTTCGCCCGAACCTATATACTGGTTCTCCCCCCAAAACTCTTGGAAGCCCACCACTCCTTCTATCGAAGAGGAGAGCACATAATTGTGCTCCCATTCCCTAAGGGCCCTGTTCAGGGCGTTGAACGATTGTGACAGATTTGCCAAGAGTCGCGTATCATCCTCTTGCTTGTTGATTCTCGTTGTCTTTAGCGTCTGACCGGCAGTGGCTATGGCCTCCCGCATTTGGGAAATGGATATGGCCATGGCACTGAGATTTTTATCCATTTGCAGGAACTCCTGCGTTTTGGATTCAAATTCCTGTTGGGAAATGACCCCTTTTTCATAGAGACGTCCATTGCGTTCATAATCCCGTTTCTCCAGTTCGTATTCCTGTTCCAGCACTCCTTTTTGGGCCATCTGGCTTGTAAGCCGTAGTTTAATCTCTTCCAAGGACCGGCGATTGCCCAAAAGCTGCGCAGTGTAGGGGTCCAGGTCTTTCAATAATTGATGGTCCACATAGCTCTTCTCAAAATTGATATAGGCCGGTTCGATATCCCCCAGTACGAATTGGGAAACGGATTCGATGGGGAACACAAGGTCTTTGGAACTTTTCTGTGCCGTGTCCAATATGGCCTTTAGCCTGTACACATCCTCCACATTGGCCGTATTCCGGAACACGGCCAGACGCTGGCCAGAAACCACAGTGTCCCCGTTCTCGATGTAGATTTCCTCCAAGGCACCCGAGTAGCGGGACACGATCTGCTCTGTTGGCTTTTCCGTGGTCACGATGACCTTGGCGCTGACAAAGTCAGGGTATTTGATCAGGAAGGATAACATCAGGACAATCACGGTGAACACAAAGATCAGGGTGATGCCCCAACGCACCAACCATGAGGGGGGATTGGTCAGGATTTCCTGGACTTCCTCCGACCTCAGCTCCAATTTTTCCATATCCCTGTTCTCCGGCATGTGCTAATGGTTCAGTCTTTCAAGTTCCAATTGGTTGCTCACCAGATTATAGTATGCCCCGTTGAGGTCCAATAGCTCTTGGTGGGTTCCCGATTCCCTTATCCTACCTTCATCCATCACGACGATCTGGTGGGCGTGCCTCACCGTGCTCAACCTATGGGCAATGATGATGACGGTCCTATCCTTAAAAAATGTATTCAGGTTCTCCATGATGGTCCGTTCATTTTTGGCGTCGAGTGCAGAGGTGGCCTCATCAAAGCACAATAGCTGTGGGTCCTTGTAAACGGCACGGGCTATGAAAAGCCGTTGTTTCTGTCCTGTGCTTATCCCGACTCCTTCGTTCCCGATCTTGGTGTTGAAACCCAAGGGAAGGGATTGGATGAAATCATGGATGTTGGCAATTTTTGTGGCCTTGATCAAGCGTTCCTGATCTATGGTATCCTCGCCCACGGCAATGTTATAGGCGATGGTATCATTGAACACATATCCTTCCTGCATCACTGTACCGCAATGGTCCCGCCATGCCTTATGCGAGACACTTTCCAGGTAGTGTTCCCCGTATCGGATATTCCCTTTGTTGGGCTTATAAAACTTCAACAGGAGTTTCATCAAGGTGGTCTTGCCGCTGCCACTGGTGCCCACGATGGCGGTCACCTTGTTGGCGGGAACGATCATATCCAGATCCTTGATGACATTCTCGTCACTACCTGGATAACGAAAGGATACTTTTTTAAGTTTTATGTCCTGCCCGGGCTTGATTGTCTTGATCGACTGCCTTTCCCTGTCCTCCTCGTCCTTCTTTTCGTGGATCTCGGCCAGACGTTCCATACTGATCTTCGCATCCTGGTAGGAGCGGATAAATCCCACCATTTGCCCGATAGGGGAGTTCAGTTGGCCGATGATGTACTGTATGGAGAGCATCATCCCCAAGGTGATGCTTCCCTCGATTACCAAAACTGCGGAAGTAAAGGTGATGATGATGTTCTTGAGTTCGTTGATGACCGAGGAGCCCACGCCCTGGGTCTGCTCCAATTTCAGGCTCTGGATGGAGACCTTGAACAAACGGGCCTGCACAAACTCCCATTTCCAGCGCTTTTGCCTTTCCGCATTGTGCATCTTTATTTCCTGCATGCCGTTGACAAGCTCGATGACCGTGCTCTGTTCCTGGCTCAATTGGGAAAACCGCTTGTAGTCCAGTTCTTTTCGTCTTTTGAGGAAGTACATGATCCAGAGAATGTACATGATACTGCCAACGGCAAATATTCCAAAGATGGACGGACTGTAATAGATCAACACCGCCCCGAACACCACTAGGTTGAACATGGAAAACAGGGTGCTCAGGGTGGAACCCGTCAAAAGGTTTTCAATCCGATTGTGGTCATTAATACGTTGCATAATGTCCCCCGTCATCCTGGTATCAAAGTAGGCGATGGGCAAGGCCATCAACTTGATGAAGAAGTCCGAGACAAGGGATATGTTGATGCGGGTGCTCAGGTGCAGCAAGATCCAGCTACGGAAGACCTCCACACCGGTACGGCCCAAAAAGAGCATTACCTGGGCCAACAGCACCACATAGATAAAGTTGATGTCCCGGTTCTGGATGCCTACATCAACAATGCTCTGGGTCAGGAAAGGAAAGATGAGTTGTAACAGACTGCCCACAAAGAGCCCAATGCACAATTGGGCCAACAGGCCTTTGTACTTGAACAGGTATTGGAACA
>CALDPL010000274.1 GCA_937911965.1 uncultured Allomuricauda sp.
TTGTACCACACCGAGGAAAACCAATTGGTTTGGCCGCAAAATGTGGAACCGCGTTCTGATACCGAAACATTGGAAAAGGACTTGAACAACTTTGCCCAAATTTGGAATTCAAGCAAAAGAAAAATGATACTTGTCGGCGTATTGTCTCCCAATAGTGTTGAAAAACAATTTGTGGAGCAACTTGCAAAAGATGAAAGCGTGCTGATTTTGACCGAAACTACTTCAAATTTCCAGCATGAAAATTTCATCGTCGCCATTGACCAATTGATAGCACCGCTGGGCGAGGAGGAATTTAAAAAACTGCAACCGGATATTTTGCTCACTTTCGGCGGAATGGTGGTTACAAAAAAAATAAAGGCATTTCTCAGGGATTTTCCGCCGAAGGAACATTGGCACTTGGATCCGAAAAAAGCATACGATACTTTCTTCGTGTTGACGCAGCATTTCAAAATTTCGCCAAACACTTTTTTCAGAAATTTTCTTCCGCTGACAAAAAATATAAACTCTGATTACCAAAATGATTGGCTTCGTATAAAACATTACAGATTGCAGCAACATGAAACCTATAAAAAGGAAATTCCATATTCCGATTTTATGGTTTTTTGTGAATTGTTCGCTCAACTTCCGCACAATGTGCAATTGCAGTTGAGCAACAGCGCTACGATTCGCTATGCCCAGCTTTTTGATATCCATCCTTCAGTTGAAGTGTTCTGCAACCGCGGCACCAGTGGCATTGATGGCAGCACGAGTACCGCAATTGGTGCGGCCTATGCATCGCAAATGCCGACCATTTTCATTACCGGCGACCTCAGTTTTTTCTATGACAGCAATGCCCTTTGGAACCAATACATCCGCCCTGATTTTAGGATCGTTGTGATCAACAATGGGGGAGGGGGCATATTCAGGATCCTTCCAGGGCAGGAGGAAACCGCTGAGTTCGAGACCTTTTTCGAGACCCACCATTCCCATACCGCAAAACACTTGGCGGCCATGCACGGCTTTGACTATACCCCCGTCCACGACATGGACCGGCTGAAGATCGCCCTAGGGGACTTCTATGGGGCATCCAACAGACCGGGGATCCTGGAGGTCTTTACCCCGAGGAAGCTGAACAATAAAATTTTGCTCGATTATTTTGAATCCATATCTTAGGCAGGAAACATCAATCGATAAACCAAAACACAGACTATGGGCAGAAGGGACGACCTTATCCAAAAGTACGCAGAAGACATCAGGACCAAATTCGGGGAAGAACCGGACATGGACCTGCTCACCAAGGTGACCATCGGGCTTGGCCCTTCCATTTACAACCTGGACCCCTCCAAGGTATCCGGTTCCGATGAAAAGGAACTTCTAAGGGTGAAGGACAATTTCTTGATCAAAAAATTGGGGCTCCGGGACAGTCCGGCCCTGATGGAGGCCATACATGGGGTGATCGAAAAATACGGCAGTTCCGAAAAGAACAAACAACGTGCCGTGATCTATTATATGCTGACCAGACATTTTGGAAAGCAATCCGTATACGGGGGGTGAACCCCCGACCCGGGGATGGGGGCCTTTCAATAATTTTGCTTCCGCCCGAAGCGCATAAGCCCGACCTATGATCGAATTGGGAAACTACAATGTGTTGAAGGTACTCCGCAGTACCAGTGTGGGTCTTTTCCTTGGGGACGGGGAAGGCACTGAAATCCTATTGCCCAATAAATACGTGCCCGAAGATTTTGAGATCGACGGGGAGTTGGAGGTATTCTGTTATCTGGACAACAGTGAAAGACCGGTGGCCACAACCCTCAGGCCCCATGTCATAAGAAATGCATTTGCACATTTGAAGGTCGCGGAAACAGGACCCTACGGGGCCTTTATGGATTGGGGACTGGAGAAACACCTGCTGGTGCCTTTCCGGGAACAACCCCAAAAGATGGAGCAGGGGGAGCGGTACATCGTACACTGTTACCTGGACCCGGAGAGCATGAGATTGACCGGATCGGGCCGGGTGGAGCGATTTCTGTCCAAGGAAGGGGTCGACTACCAAGTGAACGACAGGGTAGATCTCTTGGTCTATCGCAAGACCCCCTTGGGGTGGGAGACCATCGTGGACAACCGCCATAAGGGCCTTCTTTTTGACAATGAGCTTTTCCAGGAAATCTCCGTAGGTGAAAAATTGGTGGGCTATATCAAAAAAGTCAGGTCGGACCATAAACTGGATCTGTCGTTACAGCCCTTGGGCGCCAAAATGTTGGAGCCCACCGCCAAATCGATCCACGACAAATTGGTGGAACATCAAGGTTTTCTTCCCCTTCACGACAAATCTTCCCCGGAAGAAATAAAGAAGGCACTGAACCTGAGCAAAAAGGCCTTCAAAAAGGGAATCGGGATCCTTTATAGGCAACGCAGGATCAAAATAGGGGAGGACGGGATCTATTTGTTGTAGATTTTACGGGATTCGCCCCCTATTTTAGGGTTCCAAATTTTTTTCTTTCCACAATTATCATAAATTTGTAGGAATTACGTTTAAGATATTGGGTATAATGCTTTTAGCATAGTTTAAATTTATAATTACTTTCACCATGCCTTTTATAGAAGAAAGCGATCTTTTGGACCTTCACAAGGACATAGACAAGGCCCAGATCATAAACGAGCGATTGCTCGACCAGATCAAGTACAAGAACAAGGACCTCAAAAAATTGAAGGTACAGCGCAATGTGCTCTTGGGTTTTGTGGGCCTGTTCGTCATTGGGACTTTGGCCATCACTTCCTTTACCGCTGGGCTGAGCACCAAAAAATCCTTTGAGAACCAGAACAATCTATTGGTTTCCATCGATAGCCTGGACGCCATCAAGAACCGGATCGACAATCTTAAAAGCCAGAATGAGGAACTGAGCCTGGTCAAGGAATTCTATCTCGCAAAGGAATTCCTCAACAAGGAAACCATTTATTCGGTGCAGGTCAAATCCTTTGTGGACAACAATGTGGCCCTGGCCTCCGAGGCCCTTACCAACACCCTTTTCGTCAAGACCAATCCGTTCTACGCCTATTCCCTGGGGAATTTTGAAACCCTTTCCGAAGCACAGTCCTTTAGGAAGCAATTGGTGGATATGGGCTTTTCCGATGCCTTTGTGGCTTCTTACCAGGATGGAAAGCGCATCAGGATCGAGGAACCATTTTAAGGCGTATTGGGAACAAGCTTCATGGCCTGGGTACAGGCCGCCAGATTGAGGACCCTTCCGCTTTCCCTCTCGGGCATCATTACCGGAACCGCTTTGGCGAACTGCCAAGGCTTTTTTGATCCCTATATATTTGCACTTGCACTGTTGACCACCATAGCCTTTCAGGTCACTTCCAATTTTGCCAACGATTATGGCGATGGGGTGAAGGGTTTGGACGGAGAGGACAGGATCGGGCCCAAAAGGGCCTTGCAGAGCGGGGCCTTGGGACGATTTACCCTCAAACGGGGGATTGTGATCAGTGTGGTCCTCTCCCTAGTATTGGCCCTATGGCTCATCTATACCGCTTTTGGAAGCGACCAAATTTTGTACCTCATCCTATTTTTTATCCTTGGGATATTGAGCATCTGGGCTGCCATAAAATACACAGTGGGCCGATCTCCCTATGGTTATAGGGGCCTTGGCGATCTTTTTGTTTTTCTTTTTTTTGGCCTGCTCGGGGTCTTGGGCGGTATGTTCCTGCATACCAAAAACCTGGATTGGCCTTCCCTTTTGCCGGCAATCGGCATTGGACTGCTCTGTGTGGGAGTGCTCAATTTGAACAACCTTCGGGATATGGATTCAGATCGTCGCCACGGGAAGATCACCCTGGTCGTCCAAATGGGCTTTGGTCCTGGGAAAATTTACCATTCCCTATTGATTATCTTGTCCTTGCTCTGTTTTTTGGCCTACCTTTTTGTGGCTGAAATGGGCTGGGAAAGTTCCTTTTTTCTATTGGCCTTTGTCCCGATATTGGTCCATTTGGCCAAGGTCCTTCGAACCTCCGACCCGGGGAAATTGGATGGGGAACTTAAGAAATTGTCGCTCAGTACCTTTATACTCTCCATACTGTTCTACTTTGCTATGGAATTTTTTTGTAGTTTTGGGTGACAACCAAATAAACTTTAAGTACCTTGGAACATCCAATCAGAATTTTAATCGTTGAGGACAATGTCATCATAGCCGATGATATGCAGTCCATGCTGGAGGAAATTGGCTATGAGATCGTGGACAATGTGATTGTCTTCGAACAGGCCGTTGACGTATTGAAGAACAACCCAGTGGACCTGGTTTTGATCGACATCATCCTGGCATCGGACAAGACCGGAATCGATTTGGGGAAACACATCAGGGAACAATACAACATTCCCTTTATTTTTGTGACCTCCAACTCCGATAGGGCCACCGTGGAAAATGCAAAGACCGTAAAACCTGACGGCTACCTGGTAAAACCCTTTGAACAACAGGATCTCTATACTTCAATAGAGATTGCCCTTTCTAATTTCAATTACAACAAAAGGGAAATCAAGGATTTCGATGGGGATGGGGAGAGCTTCACTTCCAATTCCATATTGAAGGATTCCATTTTTGTAAAAAAGCAACATCTGTATTACAGAATACAGTTCTGTGATATCCAGTTCATCAAGGCGGACAACGTCTACCTGGAGGTGAACACGGCGGACAAGAAATTCCTGGTTCGCTCCCCCCTGAAGGATTATCTGGAAAAACTTCCCAAAAACAAATTCTACAGGGCACACAAATCATATATCGTGAACGTGGATCATATCGACGCCATCAATTCCAAGGATATCATGATCAACAATACACAGATTCCGATTTCAAAGGATTTCAAGGAATTCATCCTATCTGCCATGAACAGTTGATCGAATCCAGGAACAAATTCTATAAAAAAGTGCCTCCTTGGGGGCACTTTTTTATTTCAAAGGGATGGATTTCGCCGGTTGTGCCCGCCGTGGGAGAAACCCTTGGAAGGCTATTCGATCATCCCATTTTGGATCGAGTTGAATTGATGGAACTCGACATGGATTAAGACAATAACATTGAACCATTCATGGATCACCACAACTATTTGATGGTTCACAACAATGTTTTTGCCCATCAGGGTCTTGCAAATACTTTAGCAGTATAAATAATCGGAAAGTAATTTTTTCATTTTCATATAGTGTTCTCGTAAAAGGGTCCTGGTTTTGAATCAGGGCCTTTTTTGATTCCGGGAACCGGCCCTTTCCTTCTTTTGGCCATGAAATGCACAAATCATCGACAAAAGGTAATTCACAACGCTCAAGGTGCATTTCACAACAGATTATGACGTTTTCACAACAATAGTGGACAAGTCCTATGTATTGGATTTAATTTTGATAACAAACCAACGTTATTTATACACCTGAGGTCCGATTTTGCGTATTGTTGGTGAGATATGGGAACCGATCGGTCCAAAGGGGGTTAACAATTAATTAAAAGGGCACAAACTTAATGCGGACCGGGGCATTCCCACAGCCGTATTTGAAATAGCAATGGGACGTTACACTAGACTTTTATCCATCCTACTATATTTTGTCCTTCCAATCAATGCGCCGGCCCAGACGGTCAACGGGGACAAGGTCAGTGTATTGAAGGAATTCCAGGACATCAATGTACCCATTGAGAGGTTCAAGGTTTTCTTTGAGTCCGGAGATCGGTACCATATAAACTCTGCCTACGATTGGCTGGACACCATCAAGATCTATCTGGCCAATGCGGAAAAGACCCAGGATACTGCGGCCATGGGACTCTATAGGGTCATGGAGGCCCAAATATACAACGACCTGGGGGTCTACGACAAGAGTACGGCCTTGGCCAAGGAACTGCATGAACAAAAGGACAGTCTGGATCCGGCCCTCAGGAAAATAGTCCTGGACGTCTTGGACAATAACTACGCCAACCTGCAGATGTACGACAAACAAATCGAGATCAGAAAGGAGAAGCGTGAGCTCGGTATCACCGAGAATGTATCTTTTTACGATATCTACAGCAATCTGGGCCTGTACCGAAAGGCCAGGGACCAATTCATAATGGAGGTAAAACCAACCATAGCGGACAATGATTCCTATGGTTTGGCAAAGTACCACAGCAAGGTGGGGAACTACCTAAGATTGGACGATTCCGCCCCCACGGCCCTGAGGGAGCTGAACAAGGCCAAGGCCTATCTGAATGTTTACCTCAATGATATTTCGGTCCAGAAAAGCGAACATGATCTTTTTGACAGTGAACTCTTAAAGGCCGAGATCGAAGGGGACATCGCAAAATGCCATGTGCTCATGGGCAATTACGAAGAAGCCATTCCCCTTCTGAAGTCCAGCATCGAGTCCTTGGAGACATCCTCCAGGAACATCCATAAAAATGAGGTCATCGACAACATCCTTTACCTGGCCGATGCCAACCTGAAATTGGAGCGTTTTTCCGAGGCCAAAAAATACCTGGATGGGGAGCTCGAACCCATGAGCGTCATCCAGAACATCAAGCGGAACAGCCTTTTGGCCGCCTATTACGACAAGGTGGAAAACTTCAAGAACGCAACGATCTATTACAAGCGCAACGAGAGGATCAAGGATTCCATGGCCCAAAAGCAATCGGCCCTGATCAAGCAACAGTTGGTGACCATTGTGGCCAATGAGGACCTGGAAAACTCCCAAAGGCTGATCGATGAACAAAAACGGATCAATGAACTGGTGCGTTCCGATATGAAGGCCAAGGATGAGAGGATCCATCTGGTGTTCACCTCCCTGATATTTACCTTGTTGGGCTTTGCGGGACTGGTCTATGCCTATATGAAAAGTATCAAGAACCAACGCCTGATCGCGGAACAGAAATTCATCATTGAAAATGCCCTGACCGAGAAGGACTCCCTGTTGAAGGAAATCCACCACAGGGTGAAGAACAACCTGCAGATGGTATCCAGCCTGTTGAGCCTACAGACCAAGAACACCCGCAGCAAGGCCGCCATTGAAGCCCTGGAAGAGGGGAAGAGCAGGGTCAAGGCCATGGCGCTCATCCACCAGAAACTCTATCAAAACGACGATCTTTCCGTCATTGAAATGCAGGGTTATATCGAAAGTTTGATCAATAGCGTGCAGTCCGTATATAAAAAGGGGGGGCACAACATCAACATCACCATCGATGCCGAAGGGACCGAACTCGATATCGACCGGGCCATTCCCTTTGGCCTGATCTTGAACGAACTGGTCTCCAATTCCTTCAAATACGCCTTTCCGGGCAATGACGATGATGGCAAGATCTATATCCATCTGAGCAAGAACGGGGAACAGGGCTATTTTGAGTACAGCGACAACGGGGTGGGCCTTCCCGAGGATGCCGAGGAACGCGCCCATTCCTCCATGGGAATCCGGCTGATGAACCGATTGGTCAACCAACTGCAATCCAAATTGAACATCGATAGGGAGGGGGACGGGGTCCGCTTCTGGTTCAACTTCAGTTAAATTCAAGAACCCTTTTGGGAACCCATTTTTTGCGTGGTTCCAAACTTTTGCCCCCTACATCCAAAATATGGTTAATTTTGGAGGCATTTGATGAAAGCACGATACACCAAGTACAGTCTGGAATTCAAGCGTCCCAGTGGCACTTCCAGGGGAATCATGACCCAAAAGGAAAGTTGGTTCCTTTATCTCGAGGATGCCCATGGGTATGGGTTGGGCGAGTGTGGCCTTCTGCGGGGGCTGAGTCCCGATGACGTCCCAGATTATCAGCAAAAGCTGGGCTGGTGCTGTGACAACATCCATATGGGCAAAGAAACCCTGCTCGCCGAACTGCAACACTATCCCTCGATCCAATTTGGTCTGGAACAGGCCTTTATGTCCTTGGAGTCCAAGGACCCATTCGAGCTTTTTCCATCGGATTTCACCCGACGGGGAGCCCCTGTTCCGATAAACGGCCTGATTTGGATGGGGGACCTGGGTTTTATGCTCGAGCAGCTGGAACAGAAGCTGGAACAGGGGTTCGGCTGCATCAAAATGAAGATCGGTGCCCTGGATTTTGAGCAGGAACTGTCCCTTTTAAAATCCATACGAAAAAGATTCGGGCCCGACCAGATCGAACTCAGGGTGGATGCCAATGGGGCCTTTTCCCCCTCGGAGGCCATGGACAAGTTGAATCGACTGGCCGAATATGGGCTGCATTCCATAGAGCAGCCCATAAGGGCCGGACAGTGGGACCAAATGGCAAGACTCTGTGGGGACACCCCATTGCCCATTGCCTTGGACGAGGAACTTATCGGGCACTTTGAGGCAACAAAAAAGAAGGAACTGCTACAAACCATAAAACCCCACTTCATCATCCTTAAACCGAGTTTGGTGGGTGGTTTTGCCGGCAGCAAGCAGTGGATCGAATTGGCGGGGGCGCAGGACATCGGCTGGTGGATAACCAGTGCCCTGGAAAGCAATGTCGGCCTCAATGCCATCGCCCAATGGACCTATACCCTGGACCCTGTCATGCCACAGGGCCTGGGTACCGGCAGCCTGTACACCAATAATTTTGAAAGCCCCTTGGAGGTCATAGGGGGGGAACTCCGGTACCATCCATCAAGGGCTTGGAACACAAATATAATTGAAGACCTATGTATATAGAACAAGGGTATAAGGGAAGCGGGGGATTGTGGAAGTATTTCGTCCTCCCATTGGGATTTATCGGATTGATGGCCTTCAATTATATTGCGACGGTCAATTCCGATATGAATGTGGAGGCTTCCATGCAGCAATTGATCGAGCAGTTGGGCTCCAATATGGTCTTTGTCATCCTGTTGATGCCCTTGGTCGTCGGATTCTTTGTGGTATTGGGATGGACCCTCCTGGTCCATGGACAGTCCATAAGGTCCCTGACCACCTCCAGGAAAAAAGTGGACTGGAAGCGCATCCTGTTTTCCTTTGGCCTATGGGCCTTGATCACCATCGCCTTCACGGCAGGGGACATATATTTCAATCCAGGGGATTTTGTATGGAACTTTGACCTTGAGAAGTTCCTCGCCCTGGCGGTTATCGCGATTCTCTTGGTGCCCCTGCAGGCCAGTTTTGAAGAATATCTGTTTCGGGGACATATGATGCAGGGCATCGGACTGATGGCAGGGAACAGGTGGGTGCCACTAGTGGTGACCTCCGTTATTTTTGGGTTGATGCACATTGCCAACCCGGAGGTGGAGCGATTGGGGAACGGCATCTTTATTTACTATATAGGGACCGGCTTTTTCTTGGGGATCATGACCCTGATGGACCGGGGCCTGGAATTGGCCCTTGGCTTCCACGCCTCCAACAACTTGATAATGGCCCTTCTGGTAACGGCGGATTGGACCGCTTTTCAGACCAATTCCCTGTACAAGGATGTATCGGAGCCCAGTTTGGGTTGGGATTCCATTCTGTTTGTCTTTATTGTCTATCCCATACTGTTGTTGGTCTTTTCCAAAAAATATGGATGGAAGAACTGGAAGGGACGTCTGTTTGGGAAAGTGATGGGGAAAGAGGAATTTTTGATGCTGGAAGATGGAGAAAAATTGGCATAGGGTCCATCCTGATTTTCGACTGAACGGGATTCCCCTTGGTTTTGGGGAATTGGAATCCACGGCAAAAAGCTTGGTCCAAGGAAAGGATTTCGAGCATTCCATAGGGGAATTCCTTTTGTCCTGGACCTCGGACAATCCCATGGTGGAGGTTTTGACCTCAGGTTCCACCGGTACGCCCAAAAGGATCGAGATCAAGAAGGAGCATATGATCAACTCTGCCATGGCCACCGGAGACAAATTTCAATTGGAGGCCAAACAAACGGCCCTCTTGTGCCTGTCCTGCACCGGGATTGCCGGGAAGATGATGTTGGTCCGTTCCCTGGTTCTCGGACTTGAACTTGATGCCGTGGAACCCTCCTCCGATCCCTTGCCCAATAATGGGAAACCTTATGATTTTGTGGCCATGGTCCCCTTGCAGCTCCAGAACTCCCTTGGCCAATTGGATCGGATCGGGACCCTGATCATCGGGGGTGCCCCTTTGGATGGGCCCTTGAAGGAGCGTTTGAAGTCCAAGGGCGGCACAATATATGAAACCTATGGAATGACGGAGACCGTCAGCCATATAGCCGTCAAGGAAGTTGCTCCAAGATCATGGGATTATTTTGAGTGCCTCCCCCAGGTGGAGGTGGGTGTGGATGAAAGGGGATGTCTGCTCATTGAGGCCCCGGGAATATCCGATATCCCTGTGATCACCAATGATCTGGTGGAACTTTTGGGAAAGACCAAATTCAAATGGTTGGGCCGCTTTGATTCCATCATCAATTCCGGGGGAATAAAACTGTTGCCGGAGAAAATCGAAGAAAAACTGGCCCCCCTTATGGAATCCAGGTTCTTTGTGTCCGGAATTCCAGATCGGCGCCTGGGCCAAAGGTTGGTGCTCATCGTGGAGGGCAGGGCAGGGGATGGACCTTTATTGATCGAAAGGATAAAGGAGTTGGACGGCCTGTCCAAATACGAAATTCCCAAATCGGTGCATTTTGTGGAAACCTTTGTGGAAACGGATAGCCGGAAGGTCCACCGAAAAAAGACCCTGGAAAAATTAATTCCCCTTTCCTGAATTGATCATTGGGCAACGAATATTGGATCACACCTGCAACACCCCCATATTAAATTTCCTTTCTATGGGGGCGTGGTCGGCTGCCTCGATTCCCATGGAAATCCATTTTCGGGTTTCCATGGGGTCTATGATGGCGTCGGTCCAAATCCTGGAGGCCGCATAGTAGGGGGAGGTTTGCTCCTTGTAGTTCTTTTTGATCTTTTCCAGCAGGGCCCGTTCCTTTTCCGGATCCAGGGGCTTTCCGCTTTTTTGAAGCCTGGCCTTTTCTATTTGAAGCAGTACCTGGGCCGCGGAATTGCCGCCCATAACGGCCAGTTCCGCAGAGGGCCAGGCCACGATCAATCTGGGATCGTAGGCCTTGCCGCACATGGCGTAGTTTCCCGCCCCATAACTGTTGCCCACCACTATGGTGAACTTGGGCACCACTGAATTACTGACCGCATTGACCATCTTTGCCCCGTCCTTGATGATGCCCCCCTGTTCGCTTTTGCTGCCCACCATAAAACCGGTGACGTCCTGGAGGAACACCAAAGGGATCTTTTTTTGATTGCAATTGGCGATGAACCGGGTGGCCTTGTCCGCGGAATCTGAATAGATGACCCCCCCAAACTGCATTTCCCCCTTTTTGGTCTTCACCACCTTGCGTTGGTTGGCCACGATGCCCACGGCCCATCCGTCTATTCGGGCATAGGCCGTTATGATGGTCTTCCCATAGCCTTCCTTGTACTGTTCGATCTGCGAATGGTCCACCAACCTCTTGATGATCTCCAACATATCGTAGGGTTCCCCCCTGGAAATGGGAAGGATTCCATAGATGTCCTCGGGCGGGTCCATTGGGGGTTTGGACTCCGATCGGTTGAACCCGGCCCGGTCAAAATCCCCGATCTTGTCCATGATGTTCCTTATCCGGTCCAGGGCGTCCCGATCGTCCTTGGCCTTGTAGTCCGTCACCCCGGAGATCTCACTGTGGGTCGTGGCCCCACCCAGGCTTTCGTTGTCAATGCTTTCCCCTATGGCCGCCTTGACCAAATAACTTCCGGCCAAAAAGATGCTTCCCGTCTTGTCCACGATCAGGGCCTCATCGCTCATGATGGGCAGGTAGGCGCCGCCCGCCACGCAGCTGCCCATAACGGCGCTGATCTGCGTGAGATCGGAAGAGCGTCGTGTAGGGAAAGAGTGTAGATCTCGGTGGTCGCCG
>CALDPL010000275.1 GCA_937911965.1 uncultured Allomuricauda sp.
AATTGGCGCACCCGACCTGTTGGTGGCCCCGATAGTGGTATGGGGGGCACTCTGTGGCCTTTTGGCCGCTTATGTGCCCGGGGGAAGTTTTTTCATCATTCCCGTTTTTGCCCTCTTGGCCGCCTTTATGGTGTGTCTGGAACAGAAGGAGCCCAATCCCTATTTGTTGGTGTTCCTGGCCCTGCCGGCCGTTTTGATCCTATCCCCATTTGTAAAAATGTTCCCGGTAGGCCTTGGGCTGAAAATGATGGTGGGCACCACCCTGTTGACCACCTTGCTCTTCTTTATGGCCCTTCCCTTTTTTGGAACCCTAAAAAGCAAGGGGCGGCTGTCCTATATCTTCCTGTTGCTGTTCTTTGGTTTTGGGATCTCCAGTCATATCCAATCGGATTTCAACGATCGGCGTCCCAAGCCCAGCAGTCTGGTCTACCTTTATGATGCCGATTCCGATACGGCCCTTTGGGCCACCTACGACAAGCAGCCCATAGGGTGGAACGGACAGTTTTTGGGGGAAGGCCGAAAAAAGGCGGAGGGCCATGGACTTTCCAGCAAGTATGGGACCCGGTTCAGTTTTGTGTCCGAAGCCCCCAAGAAAAATATTCCCCTCCCCCATATAGAGACCACCAGGGACACCCTGATCGGGGAGGACCGACTGGTGGAGGTATGCATTACCCCCCGGCGGGAGGTGAACCGATTGGAGGTACACACCAATGGGGTTCCCATCAAGGCCGCCCGGGTGAATCGGGTCGAGCTTTCCTCCCACTTTCTGGCAAACCGCGGTAGCAAGTTGGTCACCCACTATGTTTCCAACAGGGATTTTACCGAACTGGAATTGAGGTTTCCCAAGGATTCGATGCTGGAGCTTTCGATCCATGAGGCTTCCAATGACCTTTTGACCCATCCGGAGTTCAGCATTCCCGAACGGCCCGATAACAGCATCCCCATGCCCTTTGTGCTGAACGATGCCGTTGCGACGATCAAGACCCTCCGCTTCGAATAGGCAGTTTTTGGGGAGCACTTTCCCTTTGGGATGTGGGGGTACCGGCCAAGTACTTATGGGATTCTTAACAGCATGATATGGATAATTTTTTTAGATTTGGCCCATCAAATTGAAAATGAATGAAAAAGACTTTGCTGTTTCTTTGCCTTTTTGTGGGATTGAACGCCTTCTCCCAGAGCAAGAACGAATTATTGGAGCACTACAGGGCCTATTATGAGGAGATGCGCCTCCAAGGTGATGTCAATGGAGTGATCGGGGCCCTGACCCATATTAACATCCTTTCCCCTTCTCCGGCCCGGCAGGATACCCTGGCCTTTGTCTATATGAACAACGGCCAACATATGCAGGCCCTGAACACCATAGGGGTGGAGAAAGATGTCAATGATTCGGACCTGGCCGTGCAGATCAAGGCGGTGTCCCTAAAGGCCCTGAACCAGCCCAAAAGGGCCCTGGAGCATTTTGAGCTGCTCTTTGAACGGGATCCCTCCCCCTATGTGGCCTATGAAATGGCGGACCTTAAGATCCAGACCGGGGATTCCCAAGGGGCCCTGGCCAATATCGAATACGGGATAGCCAATTCGACCCAGGAGATGACCTACGCCTTTTACGAAAGGCAACAGCCCTATGAGGTGCCCCTGAAGGCCGCCTTTTACCATTTGAAGGGACTGGCCAATTTCAATGGGGACAAAGCCAGCATCGACCTGGCCATAGTTTCCTTTGACGAGGCGCTGAAGATTGCCCCGAACTTCAATCTGGCCAGTTTGAGCAAGCAGGCCCTGGAGTCCAGGAAAAACGAGACCACAGAGGGAAATTAAAGCTTGAGACCATTGGGCCACCCCTCCCATGGGGGTGCCTTCCCCCATTCGTCTGGAACGGGATTGGTCTTCCATTGATTTTGGCGGGGGATATGGACCCTGGAATTGAAACGGCGAATCCCTTTCCTAGATGGATTCCAGGATGATCTTTTTGTCCAGTTCGGTCTTTACGATCAAATTCATTTGGTTGCGCAGTGCATTGTAGGCCTCCAACATTTCCACGGCGGGCGCTGTAGTGGGCTGTCGCTCCAAAATGCTTGCCTTGAGCTTATAGAGATAGGTTCTCACGACCAACTGCCTGCTCTTTATCCGAAAATCATCGAAGGGTTCAGGGTATTGGCCCTGCTCGAGCATTTTTTCTTTTTCGATAAGGTCGTCCACGGCCAGGGCGAGGTCCTCGTTGTTGGTCGCCTTGTAGAGCACGTCCATGCTGCTGCCCAGGTCCATGAATTCCTTCCAGTCCTCTGCCAGGGCGGTCGCTTCGGGGTTCAGCTGGAATTTATCCGGCATTCTTTGGATCTGGAACTCCAGGCTGTCCTTGGGAAGAAGGTCCGCGGAAGGGGCAGCTGACCTTTTACAGCCGCCGAGCAGGAAAAGTACAAGAAATGGAGCCAACAATTTTCGCATAGGCGAATGTACAAAATTTAAGAAAGGGTATATTTGCCCCCATACGGAATTAACTTCTCCTTTAATGCAAAAAACCGTCCTGATCATCGGCGCATGTGGCCAAATAGGCACTGAACTCACTTTGGAACTCAGAAAAAGATACGGCAATGAAAAGGTGGTTGCCAGTGATATCAGGGAGGGAAACGGCCCCTTGATGGAGGCAGGTCCCTTTGAACTTTTGGACGCCACGGACCATGATGCCATTGAGGATGTGGTGATGCACTACCAGATCGATGAGGTCTATTTGATGGCCGCCATGTTGAGTGCCACGGCCGAAAAGTTTCCGGCAAGGGCCTGGGACCTGAACATGAATTCATTGTTCCATGTGCTTGACCTGGCCAAGGAACGGAAAATATCCAAGGTCTTCTGGCCCTCCAGTATTGCGGTGTTCGGGCCCAATACCCCCAAGGAGGACTGTCCACAGCATACGATCATGGAACCCTCCACGGTCTATGGGATAAGCAAACAGTCCGGGGAACGTTGGTGCGAGTACTACTTTAAAAAATATGGGGTGGATGTTCGATCGGTCCGGTACCCCGGCCTGATCAGTTGGAAGACCATGCCTGGAGGCGGAACCACGGACTATGCCGTGGAAATCTATCACCAAGCCCTCGAGAAAGGGGAATATTCATGTTTCTTGGACCAAGGCACCAAACTGCCCATGATGTATATGGACGATGCCATCCGTGCAACGGTGGAGCTCATGGAGGGCCCCGGGGAAAAAATCCGTATCCGCTCCTCCTATAACCTGGCCGGCATGAGTTTTTCTCCGGAACAGGTGGCAAAGAGCATCCAAAGACACATCCCCGGGTTCAAGATCCATTACAGACCGGATTTCAGGCAGGAAATCGCGGATTCCTGGCCCTGTAGCATCGATGACTCCCCGGCCCGGGAGCACTGGGGTTGGAAGGAGGCCTACGATTTGGACCGGACCACGGACGAAATGTTGAAAAATCTCGGAAAATAGTTCACTCCTCCTCGGAATCATCGGGGAAGTCCCCTTCCCCATCGGGAAGTTTGTCCAGGGCATCATCATCAAAATCCTCATCTTCCCCCTCATCGTCAAAATTGGCCATGCTGTGTTCCAGCTTGGAACTGATCTTGACCAGGTATTTGGTGTCCTGGGTGGATACCTCGACCGCCTCGATGAGTTCCCCTTTGAGGTTCCTGAAACTGATGACATCATTGTCCCCGTACCCATCCGGATATTTGTCCACCAAAAGTTTGAGCACCTCGGGGGTCAATTTCTTATAATCCACTATGACGCGCTTTAGGTTGAGCATACCGACATTCCATTTTTCAGAGCGATCTAAAAATAGGATAAAAGTGAATGCTGCAAAAAAAATTGGGAAAAAAATATTCCGTCTAAATAGGGACCGTCACAGCCCCCGAAACAGGGGCTGGGACGGGGGAGGGGTTTTCCCATTTTAGGAATAGTTGTGTACCTCCGCATTGATCTCATCCATGATCTGTGCGAAGCCTTCAATGGACCGGACCCGATCTTCGTGGGCGTACAGGTTGCTCACTGCGATGAGTTCATCCACCCCGGTATCGTCCAAAAACTGCCGGACCTGTTCTTTGACGGTCTCCTTGCTGCCCACAAAGGAACAGCGCAGCATCTGGTTCACGGTGGGATGGTTCAACATGGTCCTAAGCTCCTCCGTCATATCGGTGGGCGGGGGAAGCGGACTGCGGCTTCCGGTCAGCACCCCGATGAACATACGGATCAGGGTGGTGAAGAGCCGTTCCGCCTCTTGATCGGTATCGGCCACCACGATATTGACCCCGGCCATGGTATAGGGCCGTTCCAAGACTTCTGAAGCCTTGAATTCCTCCTTGTAGATCCGTAGGGCATTGTGAAGGTGGGTGGTGGCAAAATGACTGGCAAAGGCATAGGGCAGGCCCATGGCCGCAGCCAAATGGGAACTGTCCGTACTGGATCCCAGGATATAGATCGGGACATCGGTCCCCTCGGCTATGGTGGCCCGTACCTTGGCATTTTTGTTGTCCTCGGAGAAATAGTTTTGGATTTTGTTCACTTCCCCGGGAAAGGAATGGGCGGCCTCCATAAAATCGGAGCGTATGGCCGTAGCGGTCTGGGGATCGGTGCCCGGGGCACGGCCAAGTCCCAAATCGATACGCCCAGGATAGAGGTGGGCCAGGGTTCCGAACTGTTCGGCCACGATCAAGGGAGAATGGTTGGGAAGCATGATCCCTCCGGAGCCCACCCGAATCGTTTTGGTGTTCTCGGCCACATAACCGATCAGGATGGAGGTGGCACTGCTTCCGATGTTTTCGGAATTGTGGTGCTCCGCGAACCAGATGCGCTTGTAATTGGCGGCCTCTGCGGCCCGGGCCAAGGCCAGGGAATTGTTCAAGGTCTGCTTTATACTGCTCCCTTGGGAGATCAGGGCCAGTTCCAAAAGGGAATATTCAATTTTCTTGGGGTCCATATTCTTTATTGTTTCAAAGTCTTGTCCAAAACCCACAGGGTCTTCATGCGTTCCAAATAGGCATCCAAAAGCTTTTTGATATGGTGGCCTATGGAGGGCCGTGCCAGATCCAGGGAGGAGACAATGGCGGAACATCCCAACTTCCCGTTCCGGGATTGG
>CALDPL010000276.1 GCA_937911965.1 uncultured Allomuricauda sp.
AGGCCACTCCATGGGCACCGTGTATTTCGGCCCTGTCGTCCATCCCCCCAAGTTTGGTCCAACTCTCTTCCATTAGAGCGGTCACCCCATCCTCAAATTCCAGGACCACAATGGAATTGTCCTCCCCTTTGGTCTTTGCGCCATGTACACTGGTGGTCATATGGGCATATACCGATTTGATTTTCTTTCCCGGATGCAGCCATCTAAAAAATTGTATGGCATGACAGCCCATATCCATGGTTACCCCGCCCCCAGAACGTTCCACGTCCCAGAAATGGTCCGCATGCGGACCGTCGTGCTTCTCGGACTGTTTGAACAATACGGGTTTGCCGAGGGCCCCTTCATCGAGCAAGGCCTTGAGCCGCACATATTTTGGGGCAAAACACAGCTCTTCGGCGTACATCAACTTTACATTGGCCTGTTTGCAGGCCGCTATCATCAGATCGGCCTCCTCCAGGTTCATGCAGAGGGGCTTTTCGACCACCACATGCTTTCCAGCCCTGGCAGCTTTCAGGCAGATTTCGCAATGTAGGTAATTGGGTGCCCCTATGACCACCATGTCGATTTCGGGCAGGGCCAACATAAGGTCCAGGTCTGTGAAATGTCGGGGGATCTGGAATTTTTTGGCAAACTGCCGGGCATGTCCGGGAGTAGGGGACATCACGGCCATCACCATTGCATCCTTCACCCGGCCCAGGGCATCGGCGTGAATGCTCGAAATGAATTGGGAGCCTATCAGGCCGACCCCTACTTTTTTATCATTGTTGTTTGTCAAGTTCATAGGTCATTGTTTTTGATCCGGTCCACGGCATAGGTGGCCGCCCTCGCGGTCAGGGCCATATAGAGGATGGACGGGCTTTGGTTCCCCGTACTGGCCATACAGGCTCCATCCGTCACAAAGACATTTTTACAGGCGTGTAGTTGATTGAATTCATTGAGAAGGGAGGTTTTTGGGTCCCGTCCCATGCGAACCCCGCCCATTTCATGGATATCCAGGCCCGGAGCCTGCTTGTTGTCATAGGCATAAAGATCGGTACACCCCATTTTTTCCAACATTTTACGGCTTTCCACCAAAAAGTCGGTGACCATTCTATCGTCGTTATCATCATAGTCCACATCGGTGACCAACAAGGGTACGCCCCAGGCATCGGTCCGATCGGGACTCAAATAGACCCGGTTGGAAGCCTTGGGTATGGTCTCTCCCTGCATGTACATATAGATGCGCCAATCCCCTGGTTTGCTCAATCTGTGTTTAAAATCGGCCCCGAATTGAGGCAAATCCTCCGGAACCGCTTCGGCCCTGTTTCTGTACGCTCCTGTAAAAATGGTATATCCCCCCACAAAATCAGTGTCCGTTTCCTTGAGGTTTCGGTAATTGGCAATGATGCACTCAGAGGGTCTGGATCCATAGTAATATTTATCCCCAAACCCGTCGATCTTCCCTCCGGCACTAGCCCTATAGTTGTGAAATCCAATGTATTTCCCCAATAGGCCATAGTCATTGCCCAAACCGTTGGGAAAACGCTCTGACTTGGAATTGAGCAAGATCAGGTTGGAATTCAGGGCCGAGGCATTGACAAAGATGATCCGCGAACCGAAGACCATTTCCTCTTTGGTATTGGCATCGATGACCCTCACCCCTGAGGCTTTCCCACTGCTTTCGTCATAAAGGATGGAGTGGACCACCGAAAACGGCCGAATGCTCAGGTTGCCCGTTTTATCCGCCCAGGGCAGGGTGGAGGAATTGGAGCTGAAATACCCTCCAAAGGGGCAGCCTCTCATACATTTGTTCCTGCATTGGCACTTGGCCCTTCCCTGGTCCAAATGGATCTGTTCCGGCTCACTGATATGGGCCCATCGGCCCTGAACCAAATGCCTATCGGGAAAATGCTCCTTTAAGGTGGTCTGCATATGAAGCTCAACACTGTTCAATTCGAACGGGGGCAGGAATTCCCCATCCGGCATTGCCTCGATGCCGTCCCGGTTGCCACAGACCCCTATGAATTTTTCCACATGGGAGTACCATGGTGCAATTTCATTGTAGTCTATGGGCCATTGTGGACCATAGCCGTATTTTTCAGGGGCCTTGAATTCGTAATCGCTCCAACGTTGACAGGCCCTTCCCCAGGTCAGGGATTTTCCGCCCACCTGATAACCCCGGATCCAATCAAAGGGCTTTTCCTGTATATAGGGATGATCATCGTCCTGGATAAAGAAATGGGCGGTGTCCTCCCCAAAACCGGCCGCCTTGGAAATCAAAGGGTTTGCCTGAAGGAATTTCTTGGGCATCCGCCCCCCATAGGTAAAGTCCCAGGGGTCCATGGTCATGGTGGGGTAATCCTTGATGTGCTCCACATTCCTGCCCCGTTCCAACACCAAGGTCTTCAGGCCCTGCTCACAAAGCTCCTTGGCCGCCCAACCCCCTGAAATTCCCGAACCGATCACAATGGCATCAAATTGCTTTTCCATAGGGACAATTGAAATTTCTTCTCATTGGAAAGATAGAAAAACTTTCGTGCAAGCCCTTCACTCCCCTGGACCAATTGTGGAATAAATGTTTTGTCCTGTGGAATTTTTTGCTCAAAATATTAAATTTTGACCCTTGGATTGTGTATGTTTAGGCTGGAGACCTGTGGCTCCCCCTACCCCCAAGGGACCCTAATGGCAATTGACCTATAATTAGTACCTTTAAACGATTCCGTTCCAACCTAAAAACCCAAGCTTGTTGAATGACTACAGTAGAAAGGCATAAGTATATTCTGGAAAAAATACAATTGGAAGGACAGATTAAGGTCCAGTTCATCTGCGAGCATTTGGATGTATCTCCGGTAACGGCCAGGAAGGACCTCAAATTCTTGGAGGAAAAGGGTTTGGTGTTCCGGGTTCACGGAGGGGCCACCCTGACCAATCCCTATACCATAGACAAACACGTCAACGAAAAGGAAAAGATCCACTATGACGAAAAGACCAGGATCGGGGCAGCGGCCGCAAAACTTATCAGTTCCAACGATTCAATTCTCATTGGGTCGGGCACCACGGTACTGGCCTTGGCCAAAAATATCGGCCCGAGTGAGAACCTCACGGTAATCACCTCCGCCTTGAACGTGGCCTTGGAACTCAACAAGCATATCGGCATTGAGGTGATCCAGTTGGGCGGGGTGCTCAGGAAAAGTTCCTCGTCGGTTACGGGACTCTACGCCGAATCCATCCTCAAAGATTTCTCATGCAGCAAATTCTATCTCGGGGTGGACGGGATCGACCTGGATTTTGGCCTGACCACGGCCAATGTCATGGAGGCTCACCTCAACCGGGAAATGATCCGGGTTTCACAGAAGACCATCGTTTTGGCGGACTCCACCAAGTTCAGTAAAAGGGGCTTTGGCAGAATCTGTGGGTTCGATCATA
>CALDPL010000277.1 GCA_937911965.1 uncultured Allomuricauda sp.
CAGGCCACCCAGTGGGCAAATGCCGTGAGCAAGGGAGACTGCCCCAACTGTACCCTGAAGTTCTGGTAATCCACCAATTTGCTCACTGCCGCATATGCAAATAGGAGGATGAACAGTAGGCTCACCACATAGGGCAACCAAGTCTTTATGTTGTTGAACTTTTGCATCACCTATATTTACTATAGGGTAAAGTTCTGTAATGAAAAATGTAAATGGGTGTCTATGAGGGAGTAAAAGTTGTCTGAAATGGATTATTTTAAAGTTTTTGGCTGGCTTCTCGAAATACAGCCGGGGTAATTCCATATTTAGCCTTGAACAACCTATGGAAATGGTGACTGCTTTTGAATCCTACATCCAATGCAATGACTTTTATGGGAATATTGCTTGCCTTTAATAGTGCTTTGGCCATTCTCAATCTCTGATTATAGGCATAGGCCTTTATCGAAATACAATATATCTTTTTGAAACACAAACTTAATTTACGCTTATTCATGCCTACATGTTTCGCTAAAAATTTTAAGGTCGGAAGCTCTTCGGTTATATGTTCGTATACATAGTCTCTCGCCTTCCTGGTTTTTTTAAGGTCTTCATAATTGTATTTGTTTCGCAGTTTAAATTCGTCATTGTTGGCATCTCGAGATTTTCTCCAAAGCTCCCGTACAAAGGTCATGCTGCCCGGTGCAATCAGAAAAATCGATTGATTGTCAACCAATCGTACCACCGAAAATTTTTTACTTATCAAAAGGTCATTATTGTAGAGAAATTCCAGAGTAATCACTGTTTCTCTCTGCATTGTGTCCGAATCCAGTTCTTCTTTCATTTTGTCCCATTTCTCTTTGGAATCGGTTGACAACAATTCTCTAATCCGTTTTCCTCTTAGATGATCCTCATCCAGTTTTAAATCAAAACAGGCGCACTCACTGAAATCAGTGATTGTTCCATTCTTATCCAAGGATAGAAGGATGGGATGGGGGAAATCTGATTCCTTTGCGTTGGGTGCAAAATTCGAATGGGTAGGTGAAGCCCCCAATTCCTCGGCCAAAATATTGACTGCAATAAGGATTGCGTTAAATTCATCTTTTTCGTCGTCGAGCTCAACTCGGAAAGAGAAACTCCCTTGGGCCATTCTGTGGAGAATTTCAATAACTCTGGAAAATCTTGGATCGTTTGGTTCTGCCATGGTCTTACTTTACAATGTAAAATTATTCAAGTAAATAAGCCCAAGGGGGGAGTGACCTATTTGTGCTTCTATTTCTATTTCTCCATTTTTTTCAGCTCATCGATCACGAACATGATTGCTTGGGTCTTATTGGCAAAGACCCCATAGGGTACATTGGGTTTGTAGGTTTCCAAATAATGTCTTGCCATTACATGTTGAGACATATTTTTTGCGATTAAAGCAAGGATTTTGATCAAGGTGAAACCTTCATGGGCAAAATAGTCCCTTGCCTCTATGTCGACATAACTAACTTTGCCTACATTACAAATAATTGGAATGGATTTATCCTGATGGTATTCCATTCTTTTTAGTACGATCTCTTGTGCGGCTTTTAAGTCGATTCGCTTCCCTCGTATGAATTTGATATAAAGAATATCCTCTTCTTTTTTAAAGGTAACATATTTATTTTCAGGATCTTCTAACATCTAGTTAAAGCAGGCAAATCCAACGCCATTTTTGGTCCAACAAATTTTGTTAGCTACTAAAATATTGAATTCAAAATAAATAGATCCAAAAAATGGGATTAAAAAGGTGTCTGGGAAGGATTATTAATTGACTAAAGAAGATTTTATTTGATCTTAGAATAAGGTAAAACCTAGTAATACGTAATAAAACGCCTCAATTTGGGTATAAAACATGCTTGAAATGGATTAAAAGTTGTCTAAAACGAATTATTTTGTGTTTTTCCCAATTTTTTATCGATCAAGCCACTAATTTGTAATCCTAAATATACATATTATGGGAATATATTACAATTCTAACTACCCTAATCCCCTTTACTTTATCCTCTTTCGATTTAAAGCAAACTATTTTGGGACCTTGATCCCCTATGAAAAAAGTGGAACGTACATCAAGGCCTTGGGATTCATTTCCCTTGCCTTGAATGATGAAAATACACGTTGGGAACATTCGGTCATGAACAGTGAACCGGACAAAGTCTATGACCCATGAACTATCAAAAGCTCCTCCTGGATTTTGAGGCCCGCCTGGACCGTTTGGAGAGCGGCGGCGGGGACATCCTCTACAAGGCCGAGACGGGCAAGGCCATAGTGGAGAAATTCCTCTTGAAACTGCGCGAGGAGGTCAGCAAAAAGGAATTCAAGACCCAGGCCGAGGAGATCCGGTTCTTCAAGCACGTCAAGCCCCAGATCTACAGCAAGCTCATCTATTACGGCAAGCTGTTCGAACTGGAGAGCAAAAGGCCCCGTGGGATACACCGCAACCAGGTCAAGTACTACAACAAGCAGATGGAGCGCTACAAGAGCTTTTTCACCTATAACATAGAATTCTACAATTACTACCGCCGCGGGGCCATGTCCAAGGACGAACAGTACTTTGTCCGGGGCAACTACGACCTGAGCCTTCCGGTGGACAGCTACCAGTTCATCACGGACCGTGAGTTCTCCACCTGCCAGGACGCCACGGTGGCCACCATCATGGCCTACGACATGCTGATCGTGCACCTGCAACAGGTGCTCGACGAGCTCAAGAACACCATCGAACCCCCCAAATCCGAAACTATGCACCCTCATTCAAAAATGTTCTGGACCGGTACCAAGACGGACCTGGTCGAACTCATGTACGCCCTTCAGGCCAGTGGCTTTGTCAACAGCGGCACCATGGACATCAAGGAAATGGCCACCCATTTCGAGAGCTTCTTCAACGTGGAGCTGGGCAACTACTACCACACCTTCATCGACATCAGGTCCCGTAAGACCTCCAGGACCCACTGTCTGGACCATATGGCCGAGCAGTTGATCAACCGCATTGACGCCAAGGAGCGGGAGTGATCCGTTCCCAACTTGGTACCAAGTTGGGGTTGGGAGCTTGCCCCCATAATTTTGTTGTCGTTTTGTTTTGATTTTCTTTTCACAGGCCCTTTTCACCCCTGACAACTGGGTGAAAAAGGGCCATTTTTTGGATATTGGGATATTACCCTTGTGGTATCGATTTTAGGAGAATCCGATCATTTTCCCAAACCGGCCTCGGCCAAAGTGATCAAGAGGGCCAGTTTGATGGATTCATCCCCGGGCTCGTCGTTCAGAAACCATTCGTGCAAAGAATGTGCTCCCCCGGCCTTTCCGCCACGACCGATGCAGACCGATGGAATTCCCATGGATACCGGAATGTTGATATTGGTGGATCCCCTCCCCAAACTGGGGCTGGCCCCAAAATATTGGGTAGCGGCCATGGCCCTTTGGATCAAGGGAAGGGTAGGGGAGAGTTCCCCTGAAGGCCTGTCCCCGATCTTGATGAGTTCATAGCTTACGGGCTCCCGTACCCCGCTGGCATTGTACTGGGCAATTGCCTGTTCCACGGATTTCAAAAGGATGGCCTCCATGGCATCCAGATTTTTGGGTTCCAAGGCCCTCATATCAACCTCCATCCAGGATTCAAAGGGAATGGAGTTCACTGAGGTGCCCCCTCCGATTCGACCAATGTTGAAACTGGTCTTTGAGCTGTCGTATTTTGTAAATTCCATGGCGGCCTCGGAGAACCGGTCGTCCCCGCGGGTGGCACCGCGCTCGGTGACGCGTGCGACAGCGATCTCCTCGATGATCTCCGGCACGGTCGAGGCGGTTGACTCGATGCAGCCGGTGAGCGTGAGGTCACCGACGGTGCGGAAGCGCACCTGGCGCTCGCTGACGATCTCGCCGTTGCGCAGCGGGTTGTGCGGGCTCTCCGAGAGGAGCATCCCGTCGCGTTCGAAGACCCGGCGCTGGTGGGCGAAGTAGATCTGCGGGATGTCGATCTCCTCGCGGCCGATGTAGGCCCACACGTCCAGCTCGGTCCAGTTGGACAGCGGGAAGATCCGCATGTGCTCCCCGGGGTGGATGCGCCCGTTGTACAGCGACCAGAGCTCGGGACGCTGGTTCTTGGGGTCCCACTGGCCGAAGTCGTCGCGGTGGGAGTAGACCCGCTCCTTGGCGCGCGCCTTCTCCTCGTCCCGGCGGCCGCCGCCGAACGCGGCCGTGAAGCCCTCGGACTCCAGCGCGTGGAGCAGCGTGCCGGTCTGCAGGCGGTTGCGGGTCATTCGGCCGTTGTCGGAGACCACGCCGTCGGCGATGGCCTGCTCCACCGAGGCCACGATGAGTCGGACCCCGAGACGCTCCACCCACCGGTCCCGGGTGGCCAGTACCTCCGGAAAATCGAACCCGGTGTCAATCTGCATCACCGGAAACGGGATACGCGCCGGGTAAAAGGCTTTCTCGGCCAGCCGGAGCATGACGATCGAGTCCTTGCCGCCGGAGAACAGCAGCACCGGGCGTTCGAACTCGGCGGCGACCTCGCGGATGATGTGGATGGCCTCGGCCTCCAGCGAGCGCAGACGATGCCACCGTGGAAGCTCTCAGTGCCTTGCGCCAATAAGGCATGTTGACGGTCTCAAGGTTTCTCATACATCGAACTGTTGCACGGGGGATCACAGCAGAGCATTAGGATTGAAGTGATGTGATGCGACTAAGCCAGCGTCACCGAAACTCTTTGAAGATGTGAGGATACGTTGGGCCAGACTAGACAAATTGTGGGACCGGTTCTACTTTGGTTGCTCGTAGCAGCCACCATCGGTGCACTGACGGTAGTTCCGCCGTGGAGTGCTGAGCTGTCCCAAACCATGGCCGTTGAGCCCTGGATCG
>CALDPL010000278.1 GCA_937911965.1 uncultured Allomuricauda sp.
GGCATTTGTCTGGTGCTACAAGATCGGGGATTTCATCGATTGCCAGATCAGGGCAATCAAGATAAAAAAGCATGGGAGAAGGGCGGTGAGCGTGTGCCGATATGGACTGGATTACCTCTCCAGGGTATTGTTGACCGGAGGCAATGAACTAAATATTAATGTAGTACGATTTTTGTCATGTACTAAGGCAATTCATTTTAATATGTAAAATGCGCCTGCACCCTTTTGCCCATTTAGTTCTGGAATAAAATGCTATTGTACGGTTTCCGGTTATGCACAGTGCGGGATTGAAAAGTAGTAGTTTTCAGTCAGGTACGAACGGTAGCCAAAGCTGCGTCTTGTGTTTTTAAATTCATCCAACAAAACGTCAAAACGGAGCTTTGGCGGATTGGAAACACAAACCTTTCTATTTGCCTACCAGACCGAATAGTGTATAGGTAATGTTATCTTTAGCGCTTTTTTTATTAAGCGTGCCGTAAAACCCCTATCCCTTTAGGGTAGGGGATGTAAGGCACTGCCCTTGTTGTTCGATATATTTTCCAATTGTTTCCATATTTGCATTTCCAGTGGAACAAACGAAGTACCCGTCTGACCAAAATGTGTTCTCTTTCCAAAAATGTTTTTCAAAAACGGTCTGTGCAATTTGTATGTTCCATGTGTTGTGATCTGCTTGATTCTGTGCACCACATCAAAAGCAGAAAGCGTTGGCGGAATATCCACTAAGATATGCAGGTGGTCTTTGTCGCTTTCCATGGCATCCATTGCAATGCCTTTATCAGAACAGACATCAAAGATCATCTGCTGAATATCATCGTTGATCTTCCCCTGCAACAACTTCTTTCTGTACTTGGCCGCAACCACAAAATGCAGTTTGACCAAGTATTTTGAGTGTGATTTTCTATGGTACGGTTGCAAATGATTTTTAAATGAACAGTATTTTTCCTGTAAAACTTCGCATATTTGCCGTATGCTAAAGGCTTTTAAATATCGTTTGTACCCAACCATAGACCAATCTGTGCTTTTGAACAAGCATATTGGTTCTGCTCGTTTTGTGTACAATCTTGCTTTGGAAACCAGACAAACAGCATACGCGGGATATAGGGCAAACCTTGTTTGTTTTGATTTGATCAAACAGTTGCCGGACTTGAAAAAGGAATGTGAGTGGCTTAAAGAAATCAATAGCCAATCCCTACAAGACCGTGAATGGACTTGTAATGGTTGTAATACTTTGTTGGACCGTGATGTCAATGCTTCCATAAACATCAAAAACTTTGCCCTTAAAAATCACTTGTCTGTGGGACGCAGACTTAAAAATCGGAACGAACTGTCTACATTGGTAGGAGTGATGACTTCCGAAGCCCTTCGCCTTTAGGCAAGGGGTAGTTCACGCTACTTTGAATTCAGAGTCGTTCATTTGAACACTAAACTTTATGTTTGCCTTTAGTGCGTTGAAGACCTTCAAAATTGTTTCTATGGTTACGTTTTTTGCGCTCCGTTCCAATTTTGAAATTTGCGACTTCTGAACTCCGATCAATTCGCCAAGTTGCTCTTGGGTCATTTTGCGTTCTTTTCGGACGGATTTTATCATTTCACCCAGGATTTCCATTCGAAGGTCGAACTCATATTTGTCCCTGTCGGGTGTCCCGATTTTCCCGATATCCTTGTCCTTCATTTGGTCAAGGGTCATCATTTTCATTTTTTTCTTTCTTGTCGCCATAGCTTTCATTTTTGTTGTCCGAAATATTCCGAGCGGATCTGTTTCGCTTTCTCGATTTCCGGTTTTGGTACCTTGTCCGTCTTTTTGACCATTCCGTGGGTGGAAATCACAAACGTTTCGGTTTTTTCCGTTCTGTCCCAAAATGCGAACAGTCTGTATTGGAGTCCGTCGTATTTTGTCCTGAATTCCCAAATATCATCAGTCAATTTTTTGAACAGTTTCGGGTCGAGTCCATGTTTTGCCTTGTCCAGATTGTAATAAATTTTCGCCTTGGCCTTCTCTTGTCGACCTTTGACATGAAGTCTATAGCCTGCTCAAGAAAAACAACTTCGAATCTTTTTTCCATTCGATTTTCGAATGCTTTTAAGATTCAAATATAATTAAAAAAGTTGTATTATATGGAAACTTTTAAAAAATGCTCTGCATTAAAGATAACAGCGCGGTTGCGAAAGAAAGAAAAAGCCTATATGACACACCAGCTTTTCACCTTAAATGCCCTAAGCGAGACAGATTGGGCAAGAGGGATGGGGTTTCGAAGGCAGAGCACAGCGAGATTACCAAGAAGATAAGCGGCCTTGTAGAACGCATTATCGAAGAAGAGATATGCGGTGACCTCTACCATAAAAACCGGAACAATTACAACAGCGATAAGGCCGAAATCGAGAAAAATCACATGACCCTGTCCCGGTAAGTGTCGAACCTTTATGAAAGCATCGGTCTTGCCGTAAAATTCGCCCTTTAATTGCCCTAAAAGTGGCTTTCTGCGGACTATCGCACCAAGCAGCGCACCGAATTCTTGCTCTTTCCCGAGGGACTTACCTATTCCAAGAAAACAGACGAATGTCGAACCCCACGGATAAACTCGATGTTTTTTGTACATTATTGTATCAATATTATTAAGGGGACGGGTATACAATCCGTCCCTTTCGTTTCTAATCGGATAGCCTTGACCGGGAGTCCAGTTCCTGGGCATTTCCGGGGAAATCGTTCCGATTTTTGAGCCCATCCTTTGGGTTCATACAGGATATATGTTAAAATAAAAGCCCAGCTATTTCAAAATCTCCATTATATTTGGGGCAACCAAACCAGTGACACGATTTCTAAAAGTAAACTGTTGCTTTGATTTGATTTAAAGGGCGGTTTTGTTTGATTATGAATTTTAACATTAATTAAAATTATTGGAAATGAGAAAGTTATTGTTTGTTTTTGCCTTTGTGGCACTTGCTTCGCAAGCGACCATGGCCCAAACCAGTTATAAGGGCGCCGTAGGTCTGGGAATCGACCTCTGGGATTCGGCCACCTTTGTGGGCCCAAGTGGAAAATATTTCTTTTCGTCCAACCACGTGGGACAGGCGGACCTCGGTTTTGAGGACAATGCGACTTTGATCACCATGTTGTACTCCTATCACGATGAGTTCAATGGGGCCCCAGGACTTCGTTGGTACGCCGGAATCGGACCAAGCATCATTTTGATCGATGATTTTGACAACATTTTTGCCCTGCGTCCGCATGCGGGATTGGACTTCAAGATCGATGGAGTGCCCATCGTATTGAACTTCGATTGGAGGCCAGCTGTGGTCTTGAGCGATAGTGGGGACGGAGAAGCCGGAGCCTTTGGATTTGGCATCCGGTACGCCTTCAACTAAGGACAGCTTATTTTTATATAGATCAAGGGCGGGAGTTTTCCCGCCCTTTTTTTTGTGTATTTTAGCAGCCATGAAACTCATGATCATCAACGGGCCCAACCTGAACCTTTTGGGAAAAAGGGAACCCGAAGTCTATGGGAGCACTACCTTCGAGGACTTTTTTGCGCAATTGCAGCAGAAGTTCCCCCAGGTGGAACTGGCCTATTTCCAATCCAATATAGAAGGTGAGATCATCGGCAAGATCCAGGAGGTCGGCTTTTCTTGGGACGGCATCATTTTAAATGCTGCGGCCTATACCCATACTTCTGTGGGGATCGGGGATGCGGTAAAGGCCGTACAGGCCCCAGTGGTTGAGGTCCATATCTCAAACACCCACCAACGGGAGGAATTCAGGCATATTTCCTATATCTCCCCGGGAGCCAAAGGAGTGATCCTGGGCTTTGGCCTTCAGAGCTATGAACTGGCGATACAGAGCTTTCTAGACTAGGGGCTTCAAATATTTCTTATCGGCATAAAAGGTCCCAAAGGGAAGCAGGGAGGCCACAAAGAGCACCAAAAAGCGCTTCAGGCCCCATTTGCGTTCTTGGCAGAACAATATGGCAAAGACCACGTACAGGATGAACAGGAAACCGTGGGCATAGCCCACATATTGGTTGGGTTCCAAAATATCCGCCCAGTATTTCAGGGGCATGGTGATTCCAAAAAGCATGAGGTAGGAGATTCCCTCCAATATGGCCGTGGCCCTAAAAACCTTCAACATTTTATCAGCTGTTTTTGATACGGATTACAAATGGATCACTTCCCCATAGGCAGCGGCAACCGCTTCCATGACCGCCTCACTCATGGTGGGGTGGGGGTGGACCGCTTTTAGGACTTCATGTCCGGTGGTCTCCAATTTACGGGCCACAACGGCTTCGGCGATCATATCGGTCACGCCGACCCCGATCATATGGCAGCCCAGCCATTCCCCGTATTTGGCGTCGAAGATGACCTTTACAAAACCATCGGGGGTACCCGCGGCCTTGGCCTTTCCACTTGCGGAGAAGGGAAATTTGCCCACTTTGATCTCATAGCCCTTTTCCAGGGCCTGTTTTTCGGTAAGGCCCACCGAGGCCACCTCCGGAATGCAATAGGTGCATCCGGGGATATTGCCATAATCCAGGGGTTCGACCTGCATTCCTGAAATCTTTTCCACACAGAGGATTCCCTCGGCAGAGGCCACGTGGGCCAATGCCTGTCCCGGGGTCACGTCCCCAATGGCGTAGTAGCCGGGAACGTTGGTCTTGTAATAGGGGTCCACTTGGATCTTATCCCTGTCCACGGCGATTCCCACCGCTTCCAGGCCTATGTTTTCAATATTGGTCTTGATGCCCACTGCGGAAAGCAGGATGTCCGCTTCCAGGATTTCCTCTCCCTTTGCGGTCTTTACCGTGGCCTTTACCCCTGATCCGGAAGTGTCCACCTTGGTCACCTCGGCCGAGGTCATGATCTTTACGCCGGCCTTTTTGAAGCTCCGTTCCAATTGCTTGGATACCTCCTCATCCTCCACCGGTACAATATTGGGCAGATACTCCACCACGGTCACCTCGGTGCCCAGGGTGCTGTAGAAGTAGGCGAACTCGATGCCGATGGCACCACTTCCCACCACGATCATTTTCTTGGGCTGTTGCTCCAGGGTAAGGGCCTCACGGTATCCGATGACCTTTTTGCCGTCCTGGGGAAGGCTGGGCAGTTCCCTGCTCCTGGCCCCGGTGGCTATGATGATATGGTCCGCGGAATATTCCGTGGTCTTGCCGTCCGCGGCCTTGACCTCCACCTTTTTCCCCGGTTTTAGGGTCCCGAAGCCGTTGATGACCTCGATCTTGTTCTTTTTCATCAAAAATTGCACGCCCTTGCTCATCCCATCGGCAACCCCCCGGCTACGCTGAACCACGGCCCCAAAGTCGTGGCCCACATTTTCTGCGTTCAAGCCATAGTCCCCGGCATGCTTCAAATATTCAAAGACCTGGGCGGACTTGATAAGGGCCTTGGTGGGGATACATCCCCAGTTCAGACAGACCCCGCCAAGATTTTCCTTTTCGACAATGGCTGTCCTGAACCCCAATTGGGAAGCCCTGATGGCGGTAACATAGCCCCCGGGACCACTGCCCAGAACAATTATATCAAACTTGCTCATTCGATTGTAATTTTAGAAGTTGGATTTGAAGTCGACCCAATGGCGGACCGCTGCAAAAGTACGGAAAACCATCCCCATTTCCCAAGTTGAGAAAGTCTAAAATTGCCAAAGTTTGTGAAATCAAAGCCTGGGGTCGTCTCCCGGTTTCCTCCCGGCCACGCCCAAAAATTCAAATCCCAAAAAAGGCGGAATCAGTTCCCCGGATCGAAGCCCAGGCTCACCGAATTGATGCAGTACCGCTGCCCTGTGGTCTCTTTGGGGCCATCGTTGAACACATGGCCCAAGTGGCTGCCACAATTGGCACAGAGGGTCTCGGTGCGCAGCATTCCGTGGGAGGTGTCCCGGACATATTCAATGGCCCCTTCCACGGCCTGATCGAAGGACGGCCAGCCGCAATTGCTCTCGAACTTGTGCCCACTCTCAAAGAGCAGGGCGTTGCAGGCCTTGCAGTGGTAATTCCCCTTTTCGAAATGAAGGTTGTATTCTCCGGTATGTGGCCGTTCCGTGCCCTTTTGTCTCAGTACGAAATACTCCTGGGGAGAAAGTTCCTCCTGCCATTCTTTTTCTGTTTTCTGCATTGCGTAATCCTTTTTT
>CALDPL010000279.1 GCA_937911965.1 uncultured Allomuricauda sp.
CAGCGACTTGGACATCTTGCGGCCGTGCTCGTCGCGCACCAGGCCGTGCAGGTAGAGCCCGGCGGCCCATTTGTCCGATAACTTCGCATTGAAATGGGTGTTGAGCTCATAGCGCCCGTCCAGGCTTCCATAGCCGTTCACAAAGAGGGGGAAATCCGTCATCGGTTTCTGCAGCTCGGTATTGATCTGCCCCGATATACTCTCATAACCGTTCACCACACTGCCGGCCCCCTTGGTGATCTGGATGCTCTCCACCCAGCTCCCCGGGGTAAAGGTCAGCCCATAGGCCTGGGAGGCCCCGCGGACCATGGGAAGGTTCTCCTGGGTAATCAATATGTTGGGGCTGGTAAGGCCCAACAACTGGATCTGTTTGGTCCCGGTCAGGGCATCGTTGAAGTTCACATCGATGGCGGGATTGGTCTCAAAACTCTCCGAAAGATTGCAGCAGGCCGCCTTGAGGAGTTCGGCACTGTTGATCGTCACGGTGTTCTGGGTGGAGAACAGGGTCTTTTGTACAGCATCCCTCTTTTTGAGGACCACCACTTCGTTCAGGGCATTGGAGGCCCGCAATACATGATGGATCTCCTGGGGCCGGTCCAGGGTCAGGGTATCCGAACGGAAGCCCACAAAACTGATGATCAATTTGTTGTATTCCTCAGAGAAGGGCAGGCTGAAACTCCCGTCCTCCCGGGTCATGGTGCCTATAGGTGAATCCTGCCAATAGACGGTGGCCCCGGCAAGGCCGATATGGCGGTTCCCTTCATCGGCCTCCATGATCATGCCGGTGACCTCCTCTTGGGCCAAGGCTGGCCAAGACATGCAAAAAAGAATATAAATGATATATTTCACGATGTATTGAATTTGGGTTAAAACAAATAAACGAGGGTTCCCGCATCCCAAAGGGAAGGGGAAATCAAGACTTGTTCAATACATCAAATCAAAAAGACCTGGTCCAGGATATGGATATCCCTGACCAATAGCGGCGGGGGGTAATGCTCTCGGGCAAGGGGAAGCCTCTCCAGGGACACAGATCCAAGGGTAGGCTGCATTGGAATCGCCAATAGGAAAAACTGGGAATCCAAATCATGGTCGTTCCATGAGAGCTTGAGGTTGTCCTGACCGACCAAGGTAAAACTCTCGTCGTCACAACAAGCGTTTTGCAGATCTTCATCTTCCATCCGGGAAGTGTTCCCTTCAATCCCACAGGCCTCCGCTTCGGAGAAAAGGGAAATATCCAGGACCCTGCCCATGCAAAGGTGCTTGTCCACGGTCCAGGAAATGGTCGAGGCCAATACCAAAAGGGCCATTAGGCCGGATAGGAAAGGATGGAGTACCCGTTTCATAGGAATACAAAACTACAAAATATCCCCCAGTATTGTTTTAGTTAACAAAATTTTAAGGCCGATCAAATATCCAAATCCCCTTGAACCGGTTTGCCCCATTGCCTACCTTTGTGGAAAATCATCCGATGTTTGCAAGATTGAGGCCCCAGGTGGCCGACCTGCTCCAAGAGCATGACAAAAGTGTCGAGGACCGTTTACAGCGGGTCTGTGAGCTCCTTCAAACCGAGGTCCCCCATTACAACTGGGTGGGCTTTTATTTCAGGGACGGAAACAAGGAGGAACTCCTGCTGGGCCCCTTCGCCGGGGAACCCACAGAACATACCAGGATCCCCTTCGGCAAGGGCATCTGTGGACAGGTGGCCCTGAGCAATAAAAATTTTGTGGTGCCCGATGTCAGTGCCCAGGACAACTATATTGCCTGTAGCCTGAATGTCAGGGCGGAGATCGTGGTCCCCCTCTTTGTCCATGGGAAAAACGTGGGCCAGATCGACATTGATTCCCATAGCCCGGACCCCTTTGGCGAGGAGGATGAGCGCTTTTTGGAATCCATAAACGCCGAAGTGGCCCGCATTATGGAAAACTAAGGCCATTTTGTTGGGTGGTCCTGCGGCATTTAGGTTTAAAAAAAGTACTTTTGTGGCCTTCTAAAAAGATTATCAAGATAGCATGAGTACTGCCAAAAAAGCCACATCCGCACTGATTTCCGTATTTCATAAAGAGGGCCTGGAACCCCTGGTCAAAAAAATGGACCAATTGGGGATCGCCCTGTATTCCACCGGGGGCACCGAGACCTTTATCCGCGAACTCGGCATAGGGGTCACCCCCATTGAGGAGGTCACCGGCTACCCCTCCATCCTCGGGGGACGGGTGAAGACCCTCCATCCGAAGGTCTTCGGGGGAATCTTGAACCGACAGGAGCACGAAGGGGACCGCTCCCAAATGCAGGAATTCGATATCCCCCAACTGGACATCGTGATCGTGGACCTTTATCCCTTTGAAAAAACAGTGGCCGACGGGGCCCCCGAACAGGACATCATCGAAAAAATCGATATCGGGGGCATCTCCCTGATCCGGGCCGCTGCCAAGAACTTCAGGGATGTGCTCTGCGTCTCCTCCATGGAGGACTATGGGGAATTCCTGGAACTGCTCTCCAAGCGAGAAGGCAGCACTTCCCTTGAGGACAGAAAACGATTTGCGGCCAAGGCCTTCCAAATTTCCTCCCATTACGATACGGCCATCTTCAACTACTTCAACCAAGATGGAGGAGAAACCGTCCTGAAGGTCAGTGAGCCCAGGGGACAACGGCTTCGCTACGGGGAAAACCCACATCAAGAGGGCTTTTTCTTTGGGGATTTCGGGGCCCTGTTCGACAAATTGCACGGCAAGGAACTCTCGTACAACAACCTTTTGGACGTGGATGCCGCGGTAAGCCTGATGGGGGAATTCAAAAACGATGGTCCCACCTTTGCCATTCTAAAACACAACAACGCCTGTGGCCTGGCCACAAGGTCCACCCTCAGGGCAGCCTATGTGGATGCCCTGGCCGGGGACCCGGTTTCCGCCTTTGGGGGGATCCTGATCGCCAATACCGAGATCGATCTGGATACCGCCCGGGAGATCGACCCGCTGTTCTGTGAAGTGGTCATCGCCCCGGCCTACGGGGTAGGGGCCCTGGAGGTCCTTAAATCCAAAAAGAATCGGATTTTGTTGGTACAGAAGCCTATTGATCTGCCCAAGACCATGCTGCGCAGTTGTTTGAACGGCCTTTTGGCGCAGGATCGGGATTTGGTGACCGATAGCCTCAAAGACCTCAAGGAGGTGACCGACCGCAAGCCCAGTGCCGGGGAAATCGAGGACCTCCTGTTCGCCTCCAAAATCTGCAAGCACACCAAGAGCAATACCATAGTGTTGGCCAAGGACGGTCAATTGATCGCCAGCGGGACCGGACAGACCTCAAGGGTGGATGCCCTGGAACAGGCCATCCACAAAGCCAAGAGCTTTAATTTTGATCTCAAGGGGGCGGTGATGGCCAGTGATGCCTTCTTCCCCTTTCCGGACTGTGTGGAGATTGCCCATAAGGCGGGAATCGGATCGGTGATCCAGCCCGGCGGCTCCATCAAGGACCAATTGAGCGTGGATTATTGCAATGAAAATGCAATGGCCATGGTGATGACCGGCACCAGGCATTTTAAACATTAATTTTAGTACATTAGCCGATAAATTTTACCCTTAATCCGTAACAGACGCTTTTTTTATGGGATTTTTTGACTTCATGACCGAGGAAATCGCCATTGACCTCGGTACCGCGAACACCCTGATCATCCACCTGGATAAAGTGGTCGTGGACAGCCCTTCCATAGTGGCAAGGGACCGGATCTCCGGAAAGATCATCGCGGTGGGTCGTGAGGCCAGTATGATGCAAGGGAAGACCCATGAAAATATCAAGACCATCCGGCCGCTCAAGGACGGGGTCATCGCCGATTTCGATGCTTCGGAAAAGATGATCAATATGTTCATCAAGAACATCCCGGCCCTGAAGAAGAAATGGTTTCCCCCGGCCCTGAGAATGGTCATCTGCATCCCCTCGGGGATCACCGAGGTGGAAATGCGCGCGGTACGGGAATCCGCCGAACGGGTCAACGGCAAGGAAGTCTATCTGATCCATGAACCCATGGCCGCCGCCATAGGGATCGGTCTGGACATCATGCAACCCAAGGGGAACATGATCGTGGACATAGGGGGCGGGACCACCGAGATCGCCGTGATCGCCCTGGGGGGCATCGTCTGTGACAAATCCGTAAAGATCGCCGGGGATGTGTTCACCAACGACATCATCTATTATATGCGTACCCAGCACAACCTCTATGTGGGGGAGAGTACCGCCGAGGCCATCAAGATCGAGATCGGTTCGGCCACGGAAGACCTGAAATCCCCCCCGGAGGACAAATCGATCCAAGGACGGGACCTCTTGACCGGGAAGCCCAAACAGGTACAGGTATCCTATAGGGAAATTGCCAAGGCCCTGGACAAGAGTATTCTCAGGGTGGAGGATGCAGTGATGGAGACCCTCTCCCAGACCCCTCCGGAACTTGCCGCCGACATATACAATACGGGAATCTATATGGCCGGGGGTGGTTCCATGCTGCGCGGGCTGGACCGAAGGCTGTCCCAAAAAACGGATCTGCCGGTCTATATCGCCGAGGATCCCTTGAGGGCCGTGGTACGTGGAACGGGAATCGCACTCAAAAACTTGGAACGCTATAAGAGCATCTTGATCAAGTAGCCCCTATCTTTGGTGTTCCCCCTTGGATTGGGGGTCCAAACCTTCATAAACGTTCGATTGAATGCAACGCATCATCAACTTTATCCTTCGGTACAGAAATGCCTTTCTCTACGGCTTTCTCGTGCTCATTTCCCTGGTGATGACCGTCAATTCCCATTCCTACCACCATTCCAAATTCTTCAATTCCTCCAAATGGCTCTCCGGGAGCATCTACGGTTGGGGTGCCGATATATCGGGTTACTTCGGCCTTAGGGAGGAAAATCGCAAATTGGTGGAAGAGAACGAGCGTTTGAGGATGCTGTTGTTCAATGCCCCGGGGGATACCCTACCTCCCTTGGACTCCATCGCAGATTACAGGGTCATGGCGGCCAGGCTGATCAAGAACAGCATTTCCTCCCCCCGCAACTACCTGACCATTGATATGGGAAGCAAGCAAGGTGTGGAACAGGACATGGGGGTGATCACCACCAATGGGATCCTGGGCATCGTGGAAAATGTTTCCAACAACTATGCCACGGTGCAGAGCGTATTGAACACCAAGTCCAACATCAACGCCAAGATCAAGAATTCCGAATACTTTGGCTCCCTGATCTGGGATGGCAGGGACCACACCACCGTGCAATTGATCGACATCCCCCGACTGGTGCCCCTGGTTGTGGGGGACACCATAGTCACCGGGGGCATGTCCAGCATCTTCCCGGAACGCATCCCCATAGGGACCATCAAAAAATACGAACTCAACCCCTCCAGGACCTTTTACAATATCGAGGTGGAACTCTTCAACGATATGGCCAATATCAGGAACGTTTACCTGATAGAAAGCAGGGATCTCAACGAAATCAAGACATTGGAAGGGAGGACAACGGATGAATAACGCCCTGTTTTTGACCCTGGTCCGCTTTGTGCTTTTGGTCCTTACCCAGGTCCTGATCTTCAATTCCCTGAACTTTCTGGGAGGGATCAATCCCATGGTCTACGTGATTTTTTTCTATTGGTACCCCCTTAAAGGGAACCAGTCCATTTTTATGTTGGTCTCCTTTTTCCTGGGCCTGTTGATCGATATGTTCTCGGATACCCTCGCCCTGGGGGCCATCGCCTCCCTGACGGCCGCCTATGCCCGTCCGGTGATCCTGAGATTCTGCTTCGGGGTGAACTTCGAGTTCCAGAACTTCAGTTTCAAGAACACCACCAAAGTGCAGCGCCTGACCTTTTTGGCCCTCTTGGTCCTGATCCATCACCTGGTCTACTTTTCCCTGGAAATTTTGGATTGGTCCCACTTCCTTTTAATTTTGAGGAAGGTATTTGCCACAGGTTTGGTAACTTTGGTACTCTGTACCCTGTTCAGTTCACTTTTCAGCCCAAAATCGGAATAAAATCAAGATTGTTGCGTTGAAATAAAAGACCGGCCAAAGTCCCATCAATCGATCATGAAGCGACTGTTGTTATCTTCCATCATTGTCATCATAGGGTTTACCTTTATCGGTAGGCTGTCCTATCTGCAACTGATCCGCTTTTCCCCGGACCAGATCCTGGAAGATCCGGCCATCAAAAAAATATACGACTATCCCGAACGGGGCTATATCTACGACAGAAAGGGGAAACTTCTGGTGGGCAACCAACCCGCCTATGACGTGATGGTCATCCCCAGGGAGGTCGAGCCCTTGGATACCTTGGAATTCTGTGGGCTTTTGGGCATAGACCGGACCACCTTCCTGGCCCGTATGGAAAAGGCCAGGAACTATTCCCCCAGGCTGCCCTCGGTGTTGGTTCCCCAGCTTTCCAAGGAAGACTATGCCAAGTTGCAGGAAAAAATGAGGCACTATGTGGGCTTCTATATCCAAAAACGCTCCCTGCGCTATTACAACACCAAAAGTGCGGCCAATGTACTTGGCTATATCAGTGAGGTCAACGAATGGGACTTGCGGGGCAATCCCTATTATGTGGCAGGTGAACTCATGGGGGGCACCGGCATGGAAAAACAATACGAAGAGGAACTCAGGGGCCAGAAAGGGGTCAAACACATTCAAAAGGACCGCTTCAACCGGGACATCGGCCCCTATAAGGAAGGCAAACTGGACACGCTGCCCCAAAGGGGCAAAGAATTGCATATAAGCCTGGACAAGGACCTCCAGGAATACGGGGAGCTATTGATGCAGGGAAAACGGGGGGGCATTGTCGCCCTGGAACCCAAATCTGGGGAAATCCTGGCCATGATCTCCGGCCCCACCTACGATCCGGCCCTTCTGGTGGGGCGACAGCGTTCCAGGAATTACAACAAACTCCATTACGATACCATATCCAGACCGACCTGGGACCGTTCCATTCTGGCCCAACAGTCCCCCGGTTCCCCCTTTAAGATCCTCAATGCCCTGGCCGCACTGCAGGAAGGGGTGATCACCCCCGAAACCCGAATCAGGTGCTACAACGGCTTCTATGTGGGCAATACCTTAAGGGGCTGTCACTGTGGGGGTGGGAACCGCGATCTGATCACGGGGATCTACCTATCCTGCAATGCCTATTTTGCGGGGACCTTCAGAAAGATCTACGACAAATTCCCCACCACGGACCAGGGCATGGACGTCTGGGAGGCCCATATGAAGAGTTTTGGGCTGGGCAACTTCCTGGGAACGGACCTGCCCACGGGGGCCCCCGGCCGGATCCCCGATCAGGCCTATCACGACAAATGGTACGGGGATGGGCGTTGGGCCGCCTCCACGATCATTTCAAATTCCATTGGACAGGGAGAGGTTGCCGCCACCCCCCTGCAGTTGGCCAATATGACAGCGGCCATAGCCAACCGTGGCTATTACTACACCCCCCACCTGATCAAGAAAATCGGAAATTCCTCCAATATAGACCCCAAATTCACCCAGCCCCATTATACCAGCATCGACCGTAAACACTTCGATCCCATCATAGAGGGGATGGCCAATGTGTACAAATACGGAACGGCCCGATGGATACAGATTCCCGGGGTTGAAATCGCCGGGAAGACCGGAACGGTGGAAAACTTCATTCGCCTGGACGGGGAACGGATGCAATTGACGGACCATTCCATCTTCGTGGCCTTTGCCCCGGTGGAAAATCCCCAGATCGCCCTGGCGGTCTATATCGAAAACGGATACTACGGGTCGCGATACGCCGGGCATATCGCCTCCCTATTGATCGAAAAGTACATCAAGGGCACCATCACAAGGACCGACCTGGAAAAGAGAATGCTGGAAAAGAGCCTGGAAGAGGAATATGCCAAGCCCTATAGTGGCGAACCCTTCAAGATCAACGAATATGTTTGGTAACAGGCCCTTTGGCAGGATCGATTGGCTGACGGTCTTCCTCTACGTCATCCTGGTCTTTATCGGTTGGATCAACATTTATTCCACCACCCAGAGTGATGGCCACAATGAGATCTTTGATTTTTCCACCCTCTACGGCAAGCAATTGATCTTAATCGGCCTGGCCTTTTTAGGGGTCCTATTGGTACTCTTTGTGGAATCCAGCTTTTTTGAACGTTTCGCTTCCATTTTCTATATCATTTCCATAGTCCTGTTATTGGGCCTCTTTGTCTTTGGAAGGACCATTGCCGGGGCCACCTCCTGGTACGACCTTGGTTTTTTCAACCTACAGCCCTCGGAATTGGCCAAGGTCACCACCGCCCTGGCCCTGGCCAAGTACCTTTCGGACATACAGACCGACATACGCAACCCCAAACACCAGGGCTTTGCCCTGCTGATCATTTTGCTGCCGGCCCTGCTCATCCTGCCCCAACCCGACCCGGGCAGCTCCCTGATCTATTTCTCCCTCTTCTTTGTGCTTTTTAGGGAGGGCTTCCCGATCTATTATCTGGGAATATTGCTGTGCATGGTGCTGCTCTTTGCCACTACCCTGATGTTCGGAACGGTCTGGGTCGTCATCGGGCTTATCACCCTGACCCTTTTGGTCTATACCTTCAAAAAGGCCTCCCTTAGGATACCGGTACTGCCTGTATTGGGAATCATCACCCTCTCCATTCTCTTCTCCCTATCGGTCAACCTGGTCTTCGAGAAGGTCTTTGAACAGCGGCACCGAGATCGTTTTGCACTCTGGCTCCGCCTGGAAAAGGACGAGGGCAAGTTGGAGGAGATCCGGAAGACCATAGGCTACAACACCTACCAATCCGAAAAGGCCATAGAGTCGGGGGGCTTCTTCGGCAAGGGCTTTCTGGAAGGTACCCGTACCAAGGGGAACTTTGTCCCGGAACAGCACACGGACTACATCTTCAGTTCCCTGGGGGAGGAATGGGGCTTTGTGGGCACCGTGGGGGTGGTATTGTTGTTCTCGATTTTCTTTTTGAGGCTGATCCATTTGGCGGAACGGCAAAAAAGCGATTTCAGCCGCATGTACGGCTATGGGGCCATTTCGATACTGCTGTTCCACTACTTCATCAATATAGGAATGGTCATTGGCCTGTTGCCCACCATTGGGGTTCCCCTGCCCTTTTTCAGCTATGGGGGATCGGGCTTGATCTTCTTTTCCATACTGTTGTTCATCTTCCTCAAACTGGACTCCAACCGGCTCAAGGACGGAATCTAGCGTCCCCAAAGGGAGGAAGCCGCCTTGGACTCGATCCGGTGCTGCCATTCCCGGGACTGCTTTTCAAAGAAATCCAGGCCGGTCAAAACCTCCAGGGAATCCACGGAAACCAAGAACTCTTCCAAGGACCTGGAACTTTCCACGGCCGGCACCAAAAAGGACAGGGCTTCCAAATCCGTTCCATTTTGGCGCAGCACGATCTTAAAAAAGGTCCTGGGCACATCCACATCCTCCGGACCGATCTCCTGTAGGCCCCCTTCCAGGACCCCTCCGGTGATCACGATCAGGTCCCCGTGCCTTCTGCACCACTGTCGAACCTGCTGTTCCAAACGGTTCCAGATCCCCGCATTGAATTCCTTGTCCTGCGGACTGATGTTGCTGGTATAAAAAGTCTCGTTATAGGCCTCCTCGGAAAAGCGCCGGTCTCCGGCCGGGACGAGATGCCCCCGATCATAGCCCGACCCGCGGTAGTTCCGCCAATCGGCAGAACCGGTCGCCACCCCGGGATCTTCGATAAAAAAGGGCCTCTTGCGATCGTCCTGGGTCAAATGTTCCCGTTTCAGCCCATAGGCCACCCATTCGGCCTGTTCATGGGGTTCGGAATAGGACAGGGTATAATACTTGTGATGGACCAGGGCACCCGTGGAGGAAGAAGGCAGAAAATCGGCCTCGATCCCATGGATTTCCCCGTTCCCAATGGTAGAGACGGCAGGGGAATAAAACTCCTCGAACAGCCAAAAGCCGATAACGCAAAGGGCCAATAACAAGCTGTATAGGGTTCGGTTCTTCAAGGAAATTTTTGATTAAAAATAGAAACCGGCCCTTTTGGAGCCGGTCCCGTTTATTTTTCATTGGGTTTCTATCCCTTTACACTGGCCAGTTTTCCCTCCACTTTTTTGATGTTGTCCATATGAAGGTCCTTGAGCACATTGACCGCTTCTTCCACATAGATGTCCTTGGCCAATTCCTTGTGCCAACGGTCCCTTTTCTCCCGAAGGATGGAATCCTTGGTAAAGAGCTCGGTCTCGTATTTCAGGGATTCAAAGGTCAATTTGGAATCGTATTCCCTAAGGTTCTTAAAGCGTTCGGATTGCTTTTTGGCCCGATCCGCCTTGGCGACATAGTCGTCATAGTTCAAGGGGATCACATTTTCATCCTGTTGCTCCTTGATCCATTTGGCGTTCTCCTCGATCAAGGTGATGTGCGGGTTGTCCGCAAGGCGTTTCTTGCTCTTTTCCAAGGCTTCGTCAAAGTCGATATACCCATCCCATACCTGGTAATCGGCAGGATCAATCTTGTCCCAGCCCAAGGGATTTTGCTGATCGCGTTCGCCAAGGTCTATATAACTGTAGCGGTCCGGGACCACGATATCGCTTTTGACCCCTTCCAATTGGGTGGAGCCCCCATTGATCCTATAGAACTTTTGGGTGGTCAGTTTGATGGCCCCCAGATCCCCGTGTTCGTTTCCGTGCACCAGGTTGGACAAGGGGATGACATTCTGTACGGTTCCCTTGCCGAAAGTCTGGGCACTGCCAATGACCACGGCCCTTTTGTAGTCCTGCATGGCCGCGGCCAAGATCTCGGATGCCGAAGCGGAGAGCTCGTT
>CALDPL010000280.1 GCA_937911965.1 uncultured Allomuricauda sp.
GGAGGCCCCATTGGAGGCCTTGATCAAAATATCCATGGGGGTCTGGTATAGCCAGTCCCGCGCTTTCATCGCCTTTTCCCAGGGGCGGTCTTCCTCCAATCGGGAGTAGGAGGTCATATAGACGGCGGTCCCGGCCAGGGGCAAGGACCCCTTTCCACCGGCCAATCGGTCCCGGATTTCCCCTCCGGCCCCAGTGGCGGCCCCGTTGAATGGCTCCACGGTGGTCGGAAAATTATGGGTTTCCGCCTTTAGGGAAAGAACGGACTCAAAATCGCTTTCCCCATAGAAATCCGGCTTGTCCGCCGACTTCGGGGCAAACTGGACCACTTTGGGTCCTTGGATAAAGGCCACGTTGTCCTTGTATGCGGAAACTATGCCATTTGGGTTGGCCTGGGAGGTTTTCTTGATCAATTTGAAGAGGGATGACGGCATTTCCTGTCCGTCGATCACAAAGGTCCCGTTGAAAATCTTGTGCCTGCAGTGTTCCGAGTTGATCTGACTGAAACCGAACACTTCGGAATCCGTCAATTTTCGTCCCAGTTTCTTGGAAAGCCCCTGAAGGTACTCAACTTCCTCCCCGCTCAGGGCAAGGCCTTCCTTTTGGTTGTACGCGGCGATGTCGTCGACCTCCATGATGGGATCGGGAAGGATATCGACCGTGAAGAGCTTTTGGTCCAGCCCCTTGTGTTTTTGTGCCAACATGGGGTCGTAATCCGTATGGTCCCGGGATACCGCGATATATTCCTCGATCCGCAAAATGCCCGAAATCCCCATGTTCTGGACAATTTCGGTGGCATTGGTGCTCCATGGGGTGATCATGGAGGCCCTGGGCCCAACAAAAAAGGCGTCCAGTGACGCCGCTTCGATCTTGGGGCGGTTGCCCAATAACCAGGTCAGTTTACTTTGGTCTTCCTCTGAAATGGGTCGAGTGGACTGAACGGCATATACCTTGGTCGCCATATCCCCAAAAAAATGGATCATACGATAACTGGTTTGAAGGGTTTTAGAAAGTGCAAATTTACGGCTTTAGCGTGGAATATGGATCCTTTTGAAATGGATTTGTGATCCAATGGAACAGGGGAATCATTCCCGGGCTTTCTCCATGGATTTCATACTTTAGGGGCAACAAACAATTGACCAATCATGAAAACCAAAGGAATCCTTTGTTGTGCACTCATGGCACTTGGCTGCACCCTTTATGTGCCGGCACAGAAAAAATACTCCAAAAAACAGATCGAAGGCCTCAAAAAAGAGGCCGCCTCCCTGGTCGAGGCCCACAAGAAACAGTCCCAGGTCATGGTGGACAAGGTCTTCAGCTTTGCCGAACTGGGCTTTCAGGAAGTGGAGAGTTCCAACTATCTTACCGGCATCCTTAAGGAAAACGGTTTTGAAATAGAAACTTCCATTTCGGGGATCCCCACCTCCTGGGTCGCGCATTGGAGCAATGGGGAAGGCCCGGTGATCGCCTTGGGAAGCGATCTGGACTGTATTCCCAAAGCCTCGCAATACCCCGGGGTGGCCTACCACAGACCCATAGTGGAGGGGGCCCCCGGCCATGGGGAGGGGCACAATGCGGGCATTCCCCTGAACATCACCGCCGCCCTGGCCGTAAAGCAGATCATGGAGCGGGAGGGCATCGGGGGAAGCTTGGTCCTATGGCCCGGGATCGCCGAGGAACTTTTGGCCTCAAAGGCCTGGTATGTGCGGGATGGACTCTTTGACAAGATCGACATGTGCATCTTCACCCATGTGGACAGCAACCTGAGCGTTTCCTGGGGTCAGAGCAGCGGTACGGGCTTGATTTCGGTGGAATATCTTTTTGAAGGGGAGGCCGCCCATTCCGCCGGAGCCCCATGGAGGGGCCGAAGTGCCCTGGATGCGGCCGAGCTCATGAACATTGGATGGAATTACAAAAGGGAACACCTGCATCCCCTTAAGAGATCCCATTCCATCTTCACCGACGGGGGCGATCAGCCCAATGTGGTGCCTTCCAAGGCCTCGATCTGGTATTTTCTCAGGGATGTCAATTACGAGGGCATCATGGAAATGTACGCGGAGGCGAACGATATTGCCCAGGGAGCGGCCCTGATGACCGGGACCAAGGTGACCCATAGGATATTGGGCACGGCCTGGCCCAGGCACTTTAACAAGGTAATCGCCGAACGCCTGTACGACAACATCAAGCAGGTGGGATTGCCCGCTTGGTCGGAGGAGGATCAGGCCCTTGCACGGGCGGTGCAACGGGAAGTTGGGGCCGGGAGGGATTCCGGACTGCACACGGAACTGGCCAAATTGGGCCTGCCCGTTGATCGGCCAATTAGCGGCGGGTCCGACGATATAGGGGATGTCTCCTGGAAATTGCCCACGGTCACCCTGCGCTTTCCATCAAATATCCCGGGACTGCCCGGACACCATTGGGCCAATGCGATTTCCATGGCCACCCCCATTGCCCATAAGGGGGTGACGGCAGGGGCCAAGGCGGAGGCGATGACCCTTTTGGATTTTCTGTTGGATCCGGAACTTTTGGCCAGGGCCTGGGACTATTTCAACGAGGTACAGACCAAGGATACCAAATACGAACCCATGATCTCGGCCGAAGATCCTCCCCCGATCTATTTGAACCGGGAGAAGCAGGAACGGTTTCGTCCCGAGCTGGAAAAGTTTTATTACGACGAGACCAAATACGACAGCTATTTGGAGCAATTGGGGGTGGATTATCCGGAGATAAGGGATTGAATCACTTTCGTTTCATCAAGGCCATAAAGAAACCGTCGAATCCACTGTCCGAGGAATAGATCTGGTTTTCCCGGATCAGTTCAAATTCCCGGCCGTTTTCGGATTCCAGGAATTTCTTTACCTGAAGCGTATTCTCCTGGGGAAGCACCGAACAGGTGGCATAGACCATCTGTCCGCCTTTCTTGACCATTTTGCTGTAATTCGTAAGGATGTCCTGTTGAACGACCATGATGCGGTCGATGAAGTCCTGGTCCAATTTCCATTTGGAATCCGGATTTCTTTTGAGGACCCCAAGCCCGGAGCAGGGGGCGTCCAAAAGCAACCGGTCGGCACTGTTGTGAAGTTTTTTGATCACCTTGGTGGAATCGATCACCCGGGTCTCGATATTGTGTGCCCCGTTCCTCCGGGCCCTGATTTTCAATTTTTTGAGCTTGCTCTCGTAGAGGTCCAGGGCTATGAGCTGCCCCTTGTTTTCCATCAGGGACGCCAGGTGAAGGGATTTCCCCCCGGCCCCGGCACAGGCGTCCACCACCCGTTGTCCAGGTTCCACTTCCAAATAGGGGGCCACCAATTGGGAGGAGGCGTCCTGTACTTCAAAGAGCCCATCCTTGAAAGCTTCCGTGATGAACACATTTTTGCGTTCCCTGAGTTTGAGGGCATCCGGATATCCATCTATCGGACTGACCTCGATTTCTTCCTTGGCCAAATGGGCCATCAATTTGGGCTTGACCGTTCTGAGGGTATTGGTCCTGAGGATGACCTCGGCCTGTTGGTTCAGGGCCGCCAGTTCCTTGGTCCACAGTTCGCTTCCCAGGGACCGCTCCCCGAGTTGGTCCATCCAATCCGGAACGGATTCCCTGAACTTCCGGATCTTGGAGAGTTCGTCGAACCTTCCCTTTATACGGCGCTGTGGGGTGTCCCCCAATTGCTTCCAATCGGGTAGGGGAATGCCCTTGAGCACACACCAGACCGAGAAGAGTCGGAACAGATGGGGGCGGTCATAGGGCTGGCGTACATCCGCAATTTCGCTGTACAGCCGTTTCCAGCGTACGATATCATAGGTGGTCTCCGCGATAAAGGCACGGTCCCTGGCGCCCCATCGCTTGTCGTACTTGAGTACCTTTTCAATGACCTTATCGGCATATTCCCCTTCGTTGAAGATCTGCTTCAGGGCATCCACTACGGCAAAAACCAGGTTTCGGTGCAATCGCATGATTCAAAATAAGGTTGCAAAGGTACCATTTCTTCTTACTTTTGGGGAAATTAAATATCATGAGAAGCGCCATTGTCCCAATTGTCATGCTGTTATTGATCGGCTGTGCCCAGGAAAAAAAATCACGGCCCTTCCAAAGCGTGGCCGTTACCCCGGTTTATGAGGACAGCATGGGCATCCGGGCCATTACCTTTTTGGATTCGAGGACCCTGGCCTTTGCGGGCAGTGATGGAATCTATGGAACGGTGGACGTGAACACCCATAAGGTGCGTGCCAATGTACAGACCCATGACAGTCTGACCCCCAGTTTCAGGGCCGTGGCCAAGACCAGCAATGATTTCTTCATGCTCTCCATCGAAAGTCCGGCCCTGCTCTTCAAGACCGGGGATTCCGGACAAATGGAACTGGTGTACAAGGAGGAAGGGGAAGGGGTCTTTTACGACAGCATGACCTTCTGGGATGACAATGACGGTATTGCCGTGGGCGATACCGTGGAGGGATGCCTATCGATCATCGTCACCAGGGACGGGGGGAACCATTGGAGTAAAATTCCCTGTTCGGAGTTACCTGAAGGCATGGAAGGTGAAGGGGCCTTTGCGGCCAGCGACAGCAATATTGCGGTAGTTGGGGACCAAGCTTGGATCGGGACCACCCATGGCAGGATCTACCATTCCACCGATAGGGGCCGGAGCTGGGAAATACAGACCACTCCCATAGTGAACCGGGCCCCCACCCAAGGGATCTATTCCATGGATTTTTACGATGGACAGACCGGATTTGCCATAGGGGGCGACTATACCCAACCCGATTCCAACAAGGCCAATAAGGCCGTGACCCATGATGGGGGCACGAGTTGGAAGCTGATTGCCGATGGCAGGGGCCCGGTCTATAAAAGCTGTGTGCAATTTGTTCCGGGTACGGAGGGAAAAGGCTTGGTGGCCCTAGGATTTACCGGGATTTCCTATTCCTGGGACGGCGGGGAAAACTGGAGGGATCTCAGCGATGAATCCTTTTATACCCTTAGGTTCCTCAACGACAGCATTGCCTATGCGGCGGGCAAGAACCGGATCGCCCGATTGCATTTCAAATAGGGATCCAAGGAGGCCCTAGTTGCCGAAGTTCTGCATTTCCACCAGCTTTCTGTAGCCTTTTTTGGATCTCATGAGCTCCTCATGGGTCCCCTGTTCCACGATTTCCCCTTTGTTGATCACCACAATGGTATCCGCATTTTGAATGGTGGAAAGACGGTGGGCGATGACTATGGAGGTGCGATCCTTCATCATGTTCTCCAAGGCGTCCTGAACCAGGCGTTCACTCTCGGTGTCCAGGGCGGAAGTGGCCTCGTCCAGGACCATGATGGGCGGGTTCTTCAATACGGCCCTTGCAATGGACAGGCGCTGTTTCTGGCCCCCACTGAGTTTATTGCCACTGTCCCCGATATTGGTGTCGTAGCCGTGGGGCAGTTCCATGATGAAGTCGTGGGCGTTGGCGACCTTTGCCGCGGCAACGATCTCATCGAGGCTTGCGTCTTCCTTGGCCAGGGAAATGTTGTTGCGCACCGAATCGTTGAAGAGAATGGAGTCCTGGGTCACCAGGCCCATAAGGGAACGCAGGGATTTTTTGGTGATGTTCCTGATATTGGTGCCGTCGATCGTGACCTCACCCTGGTTCACATCGTAAAAACGGGTCACCAAATTGGCCAAGGTGCTCTTTCCGCTCCCGGACTGCCCCACCAAGGCCACGGTCTTTCCCTTTTCGACCTTGAGGTTGAAGTTCTTCAACACATAATCGTCCTCGTACTTGAAGGAGACGTCCCTGAGTTCGATCCCCGTATTGAAATCGGTCTTTTCCAGGGCGTCCTCCAGGTCCTTGATCGGGTTTTCCGTCTCCAGGATCTCCAGGACACGCTCCGCGGCCGCATTTCCCTTTTTGACCCCATAGGAGGCCTTGCTGATGGCCTTGGCCGGGGTCAGGATGTTATAGGCCAATCCCATATAGGCGATAAAGGAAGAGGCGTCCAAGCTCTTGTCCACCAAGACCATTTGTCCCCCGAACCAGAGCAGTACCCCGATGACCAGGATGCCCAGGAACTCCCCGGTAGGGGAGGCCAGGTTCTGTCGGTTCAACAGGGAGTTGGAGAACCTGTAGAATCGGTCCGTTGAATTTTTAAAGGTTTTGTGGAAGCGGGATTCCGCATTGAAGGCCTTGATCACGCGCAAGCCGCCGAACGGGCTGTCTTCGAGCAGGATCTCGCCGCCTTCGGCAAGGCGATCCGCGCGTGCGCCGACAACCTGCTCGGCGCGCAGGTGGTCGGGCTGAACGTCAAGCACCTGTATGCGCTGACCTTCGGGCTCGGCACCGCTTGTGTCGGCGTCGCCGGAACGCTGCTGTCGATGATGGTCGACGTCACGCCGGGGCTCGGGCCCGCCTATACGCTGCTCGCCTTCGTCATCGTGATCATCGGCGGGCTCGGCTCCATGGTCGGGGCGCTGGCCGGGGGAATCCTGATCGGCGTCTCGGAGTCAGTGGCCGGACTGCTGATCACGCCGTCGGCCAAGAGCATGTTCTCGTTCGCGCTGCTAATCCTCGTGCTTGCGTTCCGGCCGCAGGGCCTGTTCCGGGCGCGGTGAAGCGGCGATGAACCGCTCCGCCGTCGCGCTGCTCATCCTGCTCGCCATCCTGCTGGTGCTGC
>CALDPL010000281.1 GCA_937911965.1 uncultured Allomuricauda sp.
TTCGCTTCGAACAAATATCGATCATCATAACCATATTGTACACGTCCAAAGAAGGAGTTTGTGGCAAAATCGGTCTGGCCACCCGTGGAGGACACCATATTGTTTACAGTATTCAATTCGGTCAACTGTTCGTCCAGGAAACCATTTTTTTCCACGTGTGTATAGCTAAAATTATCATACATGGTCTCATAGCCCAGTAAGGCCGAAATATTGTGCTTTTGGGCAATTTCCCCATCCCAGGTCAAAGTATTCTGAAAGGTACGGCGATAGGACTCTTCATCGCGGACCCTCAAGAACAGGGCGTCCAAGTCCTGGTAATAATAGGACCAATCCCCGGTGCGAAACGAAAATGCATTGAGAGTTCTGGAATTGTACTTATACCCTCCATCCCTTTTCGAGTAATTGAAGGAGGTATTGAACTTGATATCATAGGGAAGATTGAAATTGGCAAACAGGGTTGTATTGGTATAAAAGTTCTTTTCATCCCCTCTGGCCCGATTGGCAAAGTAAAGGTTGTTCCGGGAGTTTGCACTTTGTTCGGGGTTTTCCATCCACCCATACTTTCCATCAAAATAGGGATAGATGCCCGGAACGGCACGTGACAAGAAATTGAAAGACCCCCCATTTAAATCGTTCATCTCCCTTTGTTCCTCATAACCCCAAATTTTGGTGCCAACCGTGAGCCAATCATTGACTTTGGAACTAATGTTGGCCCGAATGGAATATTTTTCCAATCCGGAATTCTCGATTACCCCGGGATTGTCCATATAGGACATGGACAACAAGTAATTGGTGCCCCCGTTGGATCCCGAAACGGAAAGATTGTGCTTTTGATAAATGGCGGTCTGAAAATAGGACTTCATCCAATCCGTGTTCGGATAGGCCACATAATTTGGATAACCGGAGTCGGCAATACCATGTGGGTCTTTTTCCTTTTCACGCCATAAATCGATCATAGCCTGGGAAAATGGGAGGGCCACGTCAACATTCTCAGCCGACTCGTTGATCAAGCTCATATAATCTGCATAATTGGAAACCAGCCCCAAATAGTGTTGGGGGGTAGTCACAGCCGTAATACTGTTATAAGACACCACGGGCTTGGAATCCCCGGTCTTTGTGGTAATCAGAATGACCCCGTTGGCCGCCCGGTTCCCATAAATGGCACTGGATGCAGCGTCTTTCAAAATGGATACACTTTCGATATCGTCCGGATTGACATTTCCAATGGTACTCTCAAAACCGTCCACGATTACCAAAGGAGCCGAATTATTGAGTGTCCCCACGCCACGGATTCGCAACATAATCCCTTCCTCCCCAGGTTTGCCCGAAGAATGTTGTACCATAAGGCCAGGACTCAGTCCTGAAAGTATGCCCGCAGCCGTAGTCGTCGGCCGGGTCAGGGCCTGATTGCCATAATCCACCGAAGAAACGGCCCCGGTGATGTTTACCCTTTTTTGTTTTCCATATCCCACGATGACAACTTCGTCCATTATAGTTGTACTCGGATTCATGGTCACTTCCATATAATTTTGACCATTTACAGGAATACTTTGATTTGAGTACCCTATATAACTAAATACAAGGGTGTCATTCGTGCTGCATTTTAATTCAAACTCACCATCAAAATCTGTAACCGTTCCTTGATTTTTATTCAAGATTACAATAGAAGCCCCAGGTAGGACCATGCCGGTTTCATCAACAACCTTTCCTTTTACAGTTATGGTCGTTTCCTGGGCCACTGCTGTTTTAAAGCAAAACAGCAGAAGAACAACCGATAAAAGATATTTCACTTTGTTTATCATGTTATAAATTATTGGTTTCTCTATTTAATATGATACACAGAATATTAATATTCAATTCATTATCCTTTTTTGTCTCGTTCGATATCCATTAATCTCATCCTGACAAGAATCTTCACAGCCAATCCCATCAATTAATTGAGAAGCTGACATTTGTGACATCCGATCCTGCTAGATATAAATAAAATGGAGCTCCATAGATTCCGGAACCACTGATCCATGGTGTCTCACGTTCAGCTACGGCAGTATCGGTATTGGCTTGAATAGAGCCATCAGCACAAGTTATCCTGATTTTAAGATGCCCACTTTCTATGGCTTCGGAAAAAACCATTGTATGCTCAATGACCTTTCCTCCTCGTACCAAAGAAAATGTGGCTTCTCGGGTATAGGCAGGATCGTAACTGGTGACATCGGTCCTATTGGATTTCCATTCCTCTCCATCAAGGTATTCTATATTCCAAAAAACCGGACCTTGTCTCGTATACATTGGAAATTCAACCGTTACAGCTGTCCCTGCTTCAAATTTTTTAACGGGAAGGACAAACTCAAAATTATCCCCAGTCCAAATACCCTTTATACCAGGGCTGCTTATTTCCCCACTATTCACTATTTCTATGGTTTGCGTAGGGTCAGGGACAGGGTCAGAAACCTTGTTCCATTGCGCATAAGCTTGGGGTTGGCTTGGATTGATCCAAAGCCCCTCGGTTTCCCATTTAGGTTGGGTGGTGTTTGTAAAGTTGGCTATATCATTGGATTTCCCAAGGGGAAATATTACCGGGAAATTCACTGGAACAATTCCGTCATCCTGATTGCTTATATATTGGGTCAATACTTCACCGGAAGAAATCATGATTCCTTCATCCTCCTCATTACTAAGAATGTTGATTACCGTTTCACCTCCATTAGTGTCATTGAGTACTACATCCATTCCTCCCAAGGGAACTGTAAATGGAGATACTACCAGTTTAACCATAGTGAATGGTTCAAGGAGAGGAATTCCAGATTCCCCAAAATCCAATGTCACCGCATCTTGCTGCGATTCCACATTGCTCGTAAACGTACCGGTTTCCAGGTCATAGGTACCGCTATCTACCATATTCCCGTTAAAATTTTCAACAATGGAAGGTTTCAGTATCAATGACTGGAGATTGGGATTTCCCGCATCGTTTAAAATGTCATTTGGAATATAAAGTTCCACGGTACTGAATATGCCGTGAAAATCCAGTTCAACGGTAGGCACTATGTTTGCCACCATTTTGTTTGCAACATAGAACCCATAATTATCAGCTCCAAAAGAATAAATTTGTGTGCTAGGCAATTGAACGGGTATGCCGGAAACATCCACTTCGGATTCCGATCTTGGGAAGTAGGCCCGAAATTTAAAATTATGATCCTCTGCTGTGGCTTCTATTCGATCATTCTCGGAAACTTCATCAAAGTAAACATTTTCCCCTTGTACCCTTGCCTTGAAACCCGCATTCGGATTGTCACTCATTGGAACGTTCTGCTCCCCATTTCGTGTACAGGTATTAAAGATTCCAATTTCATCTCCATCGGTCCAAGGCCTATCCGTCATTGATCCACCGAATTTAACATTCAATGTTTCAAAATCCAAGCTATCATTGTTTTCCGAAGACTCCGAACAGCCAAGTATAAAAATAATAGGAGTGAACAGGATTAAAAGAATTGATTTTTTCATTTTAAAAGGTTTTATATAGTTTGATCTTTTCATTATTAAAGGTTTTATTTGGTTGTTTTGCATTGGTTTATCGGGAAGCTCCCCAGCTATTGATCGATACAATATTCTTCTCACAACTTTATTTAATTACAATTTTCTTGCTCATTAACTCCCTTGACGTAGTAACATTAACCACATAGAATCCCGTTGGAAACTGATTGATCCAGCGTACGGTGTTAAAACCTTTTTTAAGTTGTAAGCTTTCCTTTTTTAATCTATTTCCAATAATACTCCACAACCTGATTTCAGAACTGCCACCATACAATGAGTAAATTGAAAATTCAATTATTTCCTTGTCGTTAAAAACCTTTAATTCTGCTCGGTCTTTATTCACATCAACATGAACAATAGTAGAGTAACTTATTTCTCCATTTTTACTCACCAGTTTTACCCTATAATAATTGAGTCCATTATAAGGCTCTTGGTCCCTAAAATGATAATTGTTCTCACTTGTTGAGGCGCCTTTTCCTCGTATAGCTGCAATAACTTCAAATTCCTCTCCTTTGGAAAAAGTCCTTAAAATGTAGTATTGAGAATTATCTGTCTCTGATATTGTCTTCCATTTCAATATATTGCCATAGTTGTTGTTATAGGCAGTAAATGAGTTTAGCTCGATCGGGAAAGTGGCTATTTTGGAACTAGAGCCTAAAAATGAATCGAAGGTGGTGGAAGAATCGCTCTCAATTCTACTCAGGGTCAAACTCTCATGGGAATTTTCCGTTGTTCCAAACAACATCAACCGGTCGTAGACCACATTCCTTGGCACGGTCCACCCATGGGAAACGGAATCATAGGTACCACCCAGTTTGCCAAACCAACTGTATTTTGCATCGTTGGTCGAATCCCAGGTGGTTTGATCATATAGCTGTGCCTTGGAAACCGCATTTTTCGGAACCGATACCTGCTCCGGTTCCAAATAGCCCGTGTTTTTGCCATTTTGATAAAAGTACGTGGCATCAGTACTGTCATATAAATCATTGGTTGGAACCCTATAGCCCTTATTGCCGTTAGCATCATATTGGACGTACGCCAAAGAGGCGGAGTCAGGAATGAAGAACACGGCGTCAATGGGCTTAGTGGCGCTCATGACATGGGTCGTACTGAAAACCGCAATCCCGTACGGATTCTCCGGGTCCATCAAGCCTATGGTGTCACGCGGTTTAAGGCCCAGGCCGTCATCGCCTCCCAAAGAAACATTTTTGGCCCTGATCCATTGAGCCCGGTTACTCGGTATTGGGGCCGACTCACCAATATCTGTACTCTTTCTCCCATTTTTGTAGCCCGCGATTCTCTTTTCCAGACCACCAACATAAAAATAGTCGCCCTTGCCGACGGTACCCGACGTCAAGTTGAACTTGAACGTTGAGTTTCCGCCCTCTGCCCAACCTTTATCGGTTACCCGATTGGCAGCATCGTTTCTGGCTATCACAACGGAATATGGGGTGACGGAAAAGTCTATGTCCTCTGTTGCCCTTAACTGTATATACTCAAATCCGCCGTAGTGCCTGACCCCTTGGGACACCACTCCTTCTCCCGACGCCGGTGCGGTCTTGGCGTTGATCCACCTGGGGTCAGCCATGACTCCAGTAATTATAGCTTGTGCATGTGAACTAACCAATCCTAGAAATACCGGTATCCAATTGGTGGTACTTAGGGTAGATGTACTAATGATGGCGTCTTCAGTTGCTGCCTCTGTATCGTATAACGAAAAGTTGGCCAGTAACTGCCCGGATGACAAGTCAAATTGTGTTTTTGGAATAGCAATTTCAATCAAATATCCATTATCATTATCACTATTGTTTGATATGGTTCCATCATAGGTGCTACTGGCCAAAACCCCCATATTAACGGAACTCCAGGTTCCTGTATATTTATCTGTACCTACCAATCCGCTATGGGATACACGAATTCGACGTGAATCTGAGTTTACTTGGCCATTGCCGCCGGAAGGGGTTAAAAAAATATCCACGTAGTCCCCATATGATATATTATAATCAAATACCTCGACCAGTAAATAGATATTGGCTGCATCGGCAGAACATCTTAAAGTAGCCTGAGCCTGCGATTTTTGACCAACAAAGAGTGCAGCATCGGTATCGGCCCACTCAGAATTGTTTCCATCCACAAAAACACTTCTATGGGTCGTCCTTATGGCATGGTTTAAATTAAATCGGGAGAGCATAATGGCTCCTGCGGTATGCATTGACCCCATAACTTGATGCGTATCAATCATCTCCAACGTTCCCCAAAACCCTGTTTTTGTAAATGGGGTATAGGGTTCCCCAAAAGTACGTGCGGTGGCGTTCCCTAATCTCATATGATAGAGTCCACCTGTATTGTAGGACATAAGCGTTTCGCCAGATCGAAATTGGACGATACTGGGTCCTGCGCCAGGAAATACATAATCTTGACGGTCATTGGGACCTTCTTGATTTACGGTAAGATTTGTCCACTCCCCATCACTTCCCGAATAGGCTAACGAGAGATTATAGATCGAAGAGGAGGGATTACGGGATTCCAGGACAGCTGCAAGTTCATTGCTATTATTAAGTTTGATCACTCCCGGCATTTGGTCTGTATAAAGACTGATTCCATTTTCCTCCTTAAATTTCTGGCGGATTACCCTATTGGGCTCATTTCCAAAAGAAGGTGACCATGCCTGACCATTGTTTTCGGATACGATCAATGCTGTACCGGTATTATCTGTTCCAATATGTGTACGTGAATCAGTAAAATAGCAATGTATCTCTCCCGATGGAAGTTGCAAAAGGTGAGGTTCCCAGTTAGTACCCTGATAAATTTCAACCGGTGCGCTCCAAGTTGACCCGTTGTCAGTGCTTTTTCTCATTATAATCCCGTTGTCCAAAGGCAAAGAAGTATAATTGGAGTTTGCCCTGTACGATGCTACCACAATGATATCTCCGTTGGCAAGAACAAGCGCATTGGCTGTAGAGAAACGCCTTTCGTTGTTGGCTCCGGTTTGATCAACGATTGGATGCCGGGCAAAAAGCCTATCTCCACCGGTCCATGTTTTCAAATCTGAACTTATGACATAATACGTATCGGCACCTATCTGATTGTTCTGATAGAACATGATGTACTCTCCATTGGCCATTTTCCTTACTCGCGGATATACCGGAGCACTGACGGCAGTTTCAGTACTTATTTCTACATAACTCCGAAAATCCATCATCAGCGAGGACCGTGAACTTAGCCACCCTGAATGTGAATTGATTTCCGAGTTTCCTGCATTTAGGTTTTCAATGGAAGTTATTTGCACCGGTAAATTAAGAGGACTATTGTCCTCTATTCTAGATAAGGGTATGGTCTTATGGGAATTATCGACAGAAGTATCTCCTTTCAACATCAGTCTATCATAGGTCGTTGTTCTAGGTTCAGTCCATGTTTCAGTAGCATTGTCGTAACTTCCTCCGAGTTTGCAAAACCAACTGTAATTTGAATCATTAATGGAATTCCAAGTTGATACTGCTACTTGTTCGGGGCTCAAGTATCCAGTATTTTTGCCATCCTGAAAGAAATAAGCCGATTGATTACTGTCATAGAAGTCGTTATCGGGAATTAAATAACCTTTTGCACCAACTGGATTGTATTGTATAGATGCTATGGATGTAGAATCAGGAGCAAAAAATATCGCATCTATGGGCTTGGTAGTGCTTAAAACATTCTTGGTATTAAATACACCTATTCCATAGGGTTTCAAAGGGTCCATCAAGCCTTTCGTTAAATCTGGTGCGGCTCCCATACCATCATCCCCACCTAAAGTCACATTTTTTGCTCTTATCCATTTTGCCCTATTGCTTTCAATTGGAGCCGTTTCACTGATATCTGTACTTTTGGTACCATTTTTATAGCCTGCAATGCGCTTCTCTATGCCGCCTACGTAAAAATAATCTCCCTCATTTACAGTACCGGATGTTAGATTAAACTTGAACGTCACATTTCCACCTTCGGCCCAACCGTTTTCTGTAACAGGATTTGAAGCATCATTTCTAGCTATGATTATGGCGTAATTGTTAATTGAAAAGTCAATATCCTCAGTTGCTTTCAGTTGTATGTATTCGAACCCCCCATAATGATAAACACTTTGCGAAACACCTCCATCACCTTTAGCATCATGAAACCTCGGATCTGCCATGATGCCGGTTACAAATATTTGTGCATGAAGGTTAGTCACAACAAACATTGCGACTAATGCGATTAAAGGTTTTTTTGTAATTTTCATAATCTAATTTTAGATTATCTATTATGTACATCTAAACAAGACCAAATCAATTATCATGTGTTTGTTCCACAACAGACACAAAGGTCTTTATATGTTCTTCCAAGGCGGCCCAATCCTTTTTCTTCACCATTTCCTTGTTGAAAAGTCCGCTGGACACCCCGACGCCATCTGCTCCCGATAAAAAGTAGTCCTGGACATTCGTTGCATCGATTCCCCCTGTGGGCAACAGTTTTATGGTGTCGAAAGGTGCCCTAATGTTCCTGAGGAATTTGGGACCCAAAGTATCTATGGGAAAAACCTTGACCATTGAAGCCCCAAGTTCCCATGCCCTATAAATTTCTGAGGGTGAGTAGGCTCCAGGAAACACAGGAACACCTAACCTGACACAAGTTTCAACTACCTCTTCATTTAAATTTGGCATCACAATAAAAGAAGCACCAAAGCTTAAAGCCCTTTCAAGATCTTCCATGCAACAGACCGTTCCTGCTCCGATATTGAGTTCACTTCCATAATTTCTTTCTGCATATTGAATCGACTTTTGTACGTCCATAGAATTCATGGTAATCTCGATATTCCTAAGGCCAGCGGTTACACAAATTGGCAAGATTTGGACAACATCCTCTAGGGACACCCCCCTTAGGATACCCACAACGGGAACCTTATCGAACAAGTCCCAATTGAAATCCATTTTATGCTTCTTTTCCATGGAGCAGGTTTCTCTACTTTGTAAAATAATCCCCTGCATTCGCAGGCCTGATTTCTGTTAATTTTCCATTGTAATGCCTTAGATCATGAGGCTGATATGGATATTTGGAGAAATTCTCGATTTTAAGATCGATCCCCAGACCAGGGGCATCGCCAATACCCATAAACCCATCCGAGAACTGTATGTCCTCCGTGGTAAGTTCCCGACGATAGGGAATGTCCACACTCATGGTCTCCAATAGATAGAAATTGGGGGTACAGGCGGCCAATTGCAAAGTGGCGGCATTGGCAATGGGCCCAATTGGATTATGAGGACAAATGGGGATATGATAGCTCTCCGCCATGGCGGCAATCTTGCGTATTTCCGATATCCCCCCCGAATGGCTGACATCAGGTTGAATAAAATCGGCACATCCCAAATTCAGGAAAGTTCGATACTCCATCCTACCATAAGATCTTTCCCCTGCCGCGATGGATACTTTACTTCGCTTTTTGAGTTCAGCCAAGCCTTCTAAATTTTCAGGGGGCATGGGTTCTTCGAACCATAGTACCCCGAAATCTTCCATGGCATGTGTCAGTTTGACGGCAGTTGGCAAATTAAATCTACCATGTCCTTCAATCAAGATCTCAATATCTTCTCCCACTGCTTCCACTACTGCCGCAATGCAGGCAATGGCATTATTGAATTCCTTTTTGGTCAAGGTCAAATATGCTGAACCAAAGGGATCCCATTTCAAGCCTTTAAAGCCTTTTTTTACCACTTCCTTGGCCTTGGTTGCAAACTCTTCAGGAGTTTTGGCCGGTGCAAACCATCCATTCGCATAGCAAGGGACTTTATCCCTTACCTTGCCTCCAAATAACTGATACACTGGAACCCCCAATGCCTTACCTTTGATATCCCATAAGGCCATTTCCACACCTGCCATGGCACTCATTAGGACCGGCCCACCACGCCAATAAGAGTTTCTTAAGGTATCGTGGAAGAATGCTTCAATATTATTGGGGTCTTTCCCGACCAAATGTCTGTTCAACTCCTGAACAGCAGCTTCAACGGTTAGTTCTTGATGTTCCAAGGTTGCCTCACCCACACCATAAATACCGGAATCGGTCAACACCTTCACAAACACCCAATTGGTACGGTAAACGTCACATATGTACGTCTCTATTTTTGTTACCTTCATAAAATATAATATATAATATATAATTTTTTATAAATAAAAACTCCTATCTAAAATACAGCCCTCCATTGATATCAATAGTCGATCCCGTTATGTATCTCCCGCCTTCCCCACATAAAAAAGCCACTGAAAGCCCAACATCCCTTGTGTTTCCCAAACCTAACGGAATCGATTCCTCAAGCTTTTTCATGCCCTCTTCTCCATGTGTAGTTCTTGAAAGCTCGGTCTCTATGACTCCAGGGGCAATGGAATTAACCCGTATGCCAAGAGGTGCTCCTGTTCTCGCCAAGGCTTTTGCAAGACCGAACATTCCGCTTTTGGAGGCAGAATAGTGAACATGCCCTTTCAAGGCGCCCTGGTGGCCCACCACGGAACTGACATTTATAATACAACCCCCTTTACGTTCCTTCATAATTTCCATTGCATATTTAGAACATAGGAAACAGCTGCCAATGTTGGTTTTCATTATAAATTCCCAGTCCAAAAGGGAAGTGTCGAATATATTTTGGGATTTATCGGTTCCCGCATTGTTCACCAAAATATCCAACCCACCGAATTCCTTCTTAATGGTTTCGAACATGACCTTTACCCCTTCCTCCGAACTGACATCGGCTTGAATAAAGGAGGATTTCCTTCCCATGGAACGAATTGATTCGACTACCTCCTTAGTGGAATCATTCGCCGTCAATCCATTGACGATGACATCGGCCCCTTTTTCAGCAAGGACCAGGGCAATGCCCTTTCCCAATCCTCTTGTCGAACCGGTTACCAGGGCTGTCTTTCCAATTAAACTTTCCATATCATTGATCATTTATATGATTATTCCTTTACTCTGTCTTTTCTGAAATTGAAAATTGAGGCCCATAATATCAATATCCCCCCGCAGATATAAAAAACGGAAAGAAGAGACAATCCTTGGGTCAACCCAATAATGGGCTTTATTACGCCCAGAACCAGGGGTGCCAACGAACCTATTATATATGCGAACATTATCATGGCTGCGGCCACCGAAGCCCTTTTGTCCATTTGGACCACCGAAAATAAAGAAGCATATATATTGGAATCATACATTCCCCTGAACAGCCCGAATATGGCAAGACCGACATATACCATAAATAAGCTGTCCCCTAAAGCCATCAACACGATAAAGGGAGCTCCCAATAAGAGGGCGAAAGCCTGTAACCGAAGTCTCATAACCTGATTTTTTACCGCTAACCAATCGGATAGTTGACCGGCCAACATCACCCCCACAAAGGCAAATATATGGTGGTAGAACATGGAGGAAAATCCTGCTTCCGTAACAGAAATAGAAAATTTTTCATGTAAAAAAGTAGGGGACCATGTCAAATAACCCACATTTACAAAAACCATACATGAAAAGGCCCCGGTCAAATATATGGCCGTTGTATTGCTCGCCAACAACTTCACTCCGCTTTTTAGAGAAACCGGCTTTTCATCAGGATTGTTCGGTCTGCCATCCTTTAATCTGAAATACATCAAAGCAAAAAGGAAAATACCTATCCCTCCAAAAATGAAAAAAGCAGTCCTCCACCCATAGTGTTCCGAAATGTAGGCCCCTAAAAAGCCACTCCCGATAATGCCTGCATAAAGGGCTGTTTGATGGATGGCCATGGCCAAGCCCAAATTGGATTTGAATTTTTCCCCAATCAGGGCGTTTGCCGCAGGGGCATAGAACGCTTCACTTCCCCCCACAATGGAACGAAGGACAATCAAAGCAATGATGCCTCCTGAAAAACCTGTTAAAAAGGTAGCGACACTCCATATCAAGACGCTAAAAATAATGACTTTCTTTTTGCTGAACCTATCCCCCGCATATCCTGCAATAGGAACCATAACACCTATGGCCAATATGAATACTGAGGAAATTGCCCCCAATTGGGCATCTGACAGGCCTAAATCCAATTTGATTATAGGCAATGCCACATTAAATATCTGCCTATCAGCTTGATTGAAGAAAAATGCCAACCATAGCAATACTATAGTTTCCCAATCAAATTTTTTTAAAAATTTTCCCATTTTTTATTTTCGATGTCTCAAATGTAATATATTATATATAATATACAATATTTTTTAACTTTTTCATTTAAATGCTAAAGAAATGTTCTAAAATGACGTGGTAAATACGGTTGTGGTCCATGACATTCCATGCATTATTTTAATTGCTCCATCATTCAATAAATATCAACCTTGGATACGATTGGAACCCTGCCTGAACATCTACATTTGAATACAAACTAGAAACTAAATTAATTGATGGTCTCTCCAAAAAACCATGTTTTTAAAAGGGCATCTTGTTTTCTTTTATGAGTGCTTGTATTGGATTTGAATAAGTCGAATTTACTTTTGCACTCATTTAAAGTACAATCAATAATTACCATAAAACAAATAGTTGGAGTTCATTCTAAACTGGAGATCAATCCTTGGATCAATAAAACCTTCTCCAAACTAAAAAAGGGACCAGGTCTTTTAAAACCATGGCCCCTTCCGATTCAACCAATCAAACACTCAATTATTGGAACAAAAGTTCCGTATCACACAGTTAAACCTTGTTTGCTTTCTTTTCAAATTTTACATTCCTGGCTGTTGGATCTTATACCCATATTTTTCCTTTTCCTTGGCCACCAGATTGCGTACATCCTCCAACAGTTGTTTGGCGTCATAAATGATTCCATCCTTAATGGTGTACTTCACCCCTCCTACACGGATGAGGTCCCCGTTCTCCTGAAGTTCAATGGTACCGGTACCGTACATGGAGGCCAGGTTTTCCAATGGATTCTCCTCCACGATCACAAAATCCGCCAACTTTCCCACTTTCACAGATCCAATTTCCTTTTCCATGCCCAGGACTTCAGCCCCGTTCATGGTGGCCGCCTCAATGACCTCTAGGGGATGGAAGCCAGCTTCCCTGAGCAGTTCCATTTCATTGATATAGGAAAACCCATATAACTTGTACAGGAACCCGGCATCGGTCCCTACGGTGACCCTTCCACCACGGTTTTTATATTCATTTATAAATATCATCCAGAGCTTATAGTTTTCCTTCCAGGCCGTTTCCTGCTCCGTGCCCCAACTGTGCCAAAAAGAGCCGTGGTTCTTTCCGGTGGGGCTCCAGAATTCCCATAGTTTGGGCAAGGTATAATGGTCCTGCCATTCCCTTCTCTGGGCGGCCATCAAATCCCTTGTTGCTTGATAAACGTTAAAGGTGGGACTCAGGGTATAATCGTAGGAGAGCAGTTCGTTCATTACTTCGTTCCACTTGTCGGAGAAGGGAGGGGCCGCCTGTGCCCAGAGTTCTCCCGCCTCCCCAAAACGATCGTGCTCATCCTGGTAGTTGTACGCCCTTGAATAGTCCTGTACCCTT
>CALDPL010000282.1 GCA_937911965.1 uncultured Allomuricauda sp.
ATATCCGATTATCCAGTCATATAGTTACAATATGGATTTTAAAACACCACTAAATGATTCGTTAAAACATTTTCAACCGATGTTCCAGTATTTGGGAATACTTTTCTTTCATGCCATCGGAAAGAAAAGAAATCGATATGAGGTCCTTCCATTTCTGTTTTGCCTGAAACATATCCTGAAGTATGGTTTCAATAGTTTTTTCGTTCAATTGCAATCGCTCCTTCGCATAGGAATCCGTAAAGTCTGACGCTTTTAAATTACTTTTTTTTCCTTTTAAGGTCAACGCAATTTCTTCTTCAGGGCTTTTGATCGCAATGGAGGAGTTCAACAGATCATAAGCAGGTGCCAATGTCGTCTTGCCATTCTTTGTAATTAAGGAAAAGTTTTTAAGGTGCATATCCTCGTTTCCAGTCACAAAACAAAAAACGATCCTTTTGAAGAATTCCACTTTCTCAACCACAGGAAACGTACAAAATTCTTCGATAACGGGCACCAATTTCTCCATAGTAAAACGATACTTGGTATCCCTGGTATTTCCAGTCAATTGGGCAAAATCTTCCGTTGCATATTTTTTCCCTTTACCATATCTGTCAAAACGCTTGATAAAATAGGACAGACTACCATCCTTGCCATAAACCATCCCATGAAAGGGCACATTAATACCTAGGACCTTGGCCATTCGCATGGTCAGGTCCTCATTCTCCGACAATTCTGGAAAAATATCATTTTGGGGTTTTATAATGTAAGTCCCAAATTGATCCACTACTTTAAATTCTTGGTCGACTATGGAAATACTAGCACTTAACTTAGGTTGCACTCCTTGTATGGATAATTTCTTTGCCCTGTTTGCTGCCTCTCTCCTCAATTCGGAAGCTGTATAGGGCAAATCATTTAAACCAATTAATTTGGTGGAAATCATTTTTAGCCCTTTCTCACTATATTTTGCAGTACCGCACGGTTCATATGTGATAGGACACCTATTCATCTTCCATAGGTTCTACGGTTACCGCACCCACCAAATCAGCACCGGTGGCCATTAATTGGGAGAAATAATCATTGTGGTCTATTTTGGAAATCCGAAGTAATCCTTCCAACATAACACCTTCGGGCAACAACCCTTCAAAAAAGGGAGGGAACCCATTAAAACTGAATTCCTTTTGACCAACGGGCATGGTCAATGAAATCGCCTGACCATTATAATCATCATAATAATTAAACTTATACTCCTTTGGAGAGACTTCTGTTAAAACACCTGCCCTATTTCCATGGGCATATACCACTGCCTTTCTCATACGTTTTCAGCCAATGGGCTTTTAAATTCCACTTCTATGTTCAATACCTTTAGCACGGCAAGAATGTTGCTCCAACGAACAGTCTCCTTATTTTTTTCGATATCAAAGACGGTTGTCTTGCCTATTCCGGCCAAATTGGCCAGTTCAATCTGTGTCAATCCTGCTTTCTTGCGATGGGTTTTAACCATCAAACCTAAATCAAAACCAGACATTTTTTACTGTTTAAACAGTAAATATAGGTATTTTATCTATTGAATAGGTTATAAAAGCCATTAATTTTATTGTTATTACCGCTATAGCGGTAATTTCACCTATTAGTCTCAAATTCTCCAGTCAAACTAGTACAATGTTCAAAAATTACCGCTAAAACAGTAATTTTATGAGATACTCATATTTCAAAACTTTATTTGAAAAAATTTACTAGGGGGAAAACACAGTATAATCGTACTTCCAAGCAAAGCTTGGAAACGCCGGACATAGAATACCACACTCGCCGGCTATAATTGAGCACCCTCCAACCCGACACAAAATTTTGAATTTCAACTGACTACCACCAAATATTGGATGGCTCAAATTTTCCGTTTTTGGTGGTCTCAACCATGCGGCTCTTCCAGTCAGCTGCCTTCAAAGCCATGGCGAAATCCAATAGTTTCCGGGCTTCTTCATAATCCTCGTTGCTGATCAAGGTCCTGATATAATCAGGATATATATAAGGCGCCTCCATATTGCTGGCCATGGCCTGGGCGTAGCATTCCTTGGCCGCTTCAAATTCACCCAACTGCTCAGTGTATACCTTTCCCATCAGACAAAGAGCTTTTGCATTTTTGTCATCATATGATAGGGCATAGTTCAGTGCTTCGATCGCTTCCTCAAGGTCATAGGGATATGCATCCAGTGCCTTGAACAGGTACATATTGAAATTTGTTCTTTCCATAAGATAAATTTCCTAGTGCATTTTGGGCATGGACATACCAATCCCATTATGCGGTTTGCATTGGCCTCGAAAATGTTTATGCGGTAATTGGGCATAAAAAATCCGAAACAATCCATTTTCTTGAATGCTTCGGATTCTTTAGGGGAGACTATGCCCCTTTTGGAAAGAACCGAAGCTTTCTCAATGATCGCTCAGAGAGCAATCGGCTTTTAAAACAACTTTGATATAAAAGCATCGCTTCGTTTTTACTGTTATGGTTCACTTGTGTCGTTCTTGATTCGACGGTGCAAATATGAAACCAATATTTTAAATGCACAAGAAAAATATAAATTTATTTAACTGTAAATCAAATAGTTAAATTCGTTTTGGACAAAAGCCGCCCTGTCCGCTTTCCAGCAGATTTTGAACATTTTACAATCGCCTGTCCCTCAATTGATCCCTGTTTCAACTATTTCTTTTTATGTCGTTTTAATTTTCACTCATTTTTTTAAAATTTTCCATAAAAAAAGCGCCCAATGTTATTGGACGCTTGTGTATTGTATCATGTTTGCTCTACATCAACATAAAATAGATTCACAACTAAACACATCACGTCCCTTACGCGAGGATAATTCCAAAATCCAGCGATAGTCACACTGACAGAACAGCGATCCCGGTTTGTTATGTGTTTTAATATTTTTCATTTGTGGTGCAAATATGGGATAAATATCAGCCAACTTCAAATTTCTTTGATTTTAGAAAGTATTATAAAAGGGACTAAATTGCCATCGACCTACTGGAAACTATCGCCTAAAATATCGAAATAAAGCCTACCCATTTTATCAACCGGGACCCAAAGAACAATTTTTTATCAGATTTGATTGAATTTTCCCAAGCCGTTTAGGTCACCAAACAAAGACCTATTGGAACTCAACCCAAAGGCCCCTAGGACGTCCATTGACCTCGTTCAAAGCCACCCGGTTTTCCCTCCATTTTTTATCCCCGCTCTTTAAAATGTTATATCAATGGGCCACCTTGCCCGATATGTATCATCTGTTAACCTTGGCCAATACCTCCGTCAAGGGCACAAACCTATACCCCCTTGCACTCAATGCCGTTATGAGCCCATCCAGCTTATCGTAGAGCTTATCCGTTCGTTTTGGGTCGGTACCTACGTGCGTTAACAGCAAGAAGCCATTCATCCCCTGCTTTGCCTCATACTCGAGAATGGATTCCATGATCTCATCGCTACTCTTATAGTTTTTCATGTCAGGAGTGGTGTAATCTGCATGGGAAATGGTCCCAGGTGTGTAATTGATCAGACATAGGTCCAATTGATTGGTCCATTGCGTAATCTCGCTACTGTTCCACTCATAAGGAGGCAAGAAAAAGGGAGCGTCCTCTTTTTGAACCCCATGCTGTTCCATGATTTCATAGTTGTCCAGCAGATCATTTTGAAAACCAAATTGAGTGACCAGCAACTCCTTTTGGGAAGACCAGTCGTTGTACAGCAAGTGCTTATCCGAATGTGCACCCAAGTAATGCCCTCCGTCCCTTAGTTTCTCAATCAAGCCGGCATACTTGGGATTTCGGTAAAAATTCCCCGTAAAAAAGAACGATCCCTTGATTTGATGTTTGTCCAAGGTCTTCAATATGGTGGGCAACCCATCGGCATATTGATCACCGGTAAATACTAGGTTGATTTTTTTTTCGGAAGCATCACCCCGAATCAAGGCCCCGCTATCATCATAGGTGAAATCCGCCTTTTGATGCCCTGACTTTTGACTTTTGGCCTCCATGGAAGATAAATAATAGACCAAGGAAGCTGTCCCATCCATGGTGGGCTCATTGGTGGAATAATCCCCAATATCATCATGGTAGACCACCAAATCGGACTGGAACTCCGCATAACTGTCCTCTTCTTCCAACTTGATTCCGATAAGGCTGTTGAAAATGGAACCGTAAACGGGCCCGTCCACCAATCCTCCATAAGTGGCATAACCCTCCAGTAGGGCCAAGGATGAATGGGGCCTTACAGGCGAATCCGCATGATCTGGAAGCCCGACGATCATGCTGGTGCCCCATGGATTGCACCCGAACAACCAATCCCTGAGCGCTGCCTCCATTTCCAAGTAGGCATCATCCCCGGTGAGTTCATGGTACATATGCGATTGGGTCACCACGGCTGTTACAAAATTATTGGAACACCACACAAAGGAGGTCCCTATAAGGAATGCATTGTCCTTTCCACGTTTTCGAATGGCCTCCAGGCCTTTTTTATAGAGTGCGGCCAAATCCTCGGCCTTTTCATTTTTTCCTGAAATGGCCAACTCAAAATGCCCGGCATTCAAAAAAGGATAGTATTGGTAATGTCGAACGGTATCCCTTCCCATCCAAGGAGAAATCTGCTCATTATATGCAAAATCCATCCCTTCCCTTTTATACATAGCATCGCCCGTGAGATTGTAAAGGGCCCCGGCAGCCAATTCCATATCATCATACCAATTTTCCTCCTCATAAAAATAGGGTCCCTTACAAGGCGCGGTTTGACTGACTCCTGGATTCCCCTTTCCAAAAGTATAGGCATCCACGGCACGGGAAAGAAGGTCCTCGGTATAATCTGGATAGAAGTCCTTCAACACCATCCCGCCCATGGCAAATGAGGATGCAAACTTACCGGCCGTGGAGGCCACCCCGGTGGAACGGTTTTGGTATATTAAGAGCCCTTGTTTTTCCGCAGAAGCCAAGTAGACCGGCCTTCCCTTTCTGTTCTCGTCGTAAACCACGGTATCCTGGTTTGGCAAACGGAATCCCGCATGGTCCCTATCGTCCGCAATTTGATTGTAATACTCCTCCGGGGAAGGATTCATTTTTTTGAGCCAGTCCATCCCGAACTTGGCCTCATCGATAATATCGGGAATGCCATTCCTTCCCGGAAGTCCATTGGCTTGGAACATATCCCCGAACACTTCAGGGTTTTCACGATAGGCCAACAACAATTGGTAGACCGCATTGGCAGAGGTGGCCGTGTACTGGAGATAATCCGTGGCGTCGTGCCATCCACCGGTGACGTCAATACGCTCTCCTTCCCTTTTGGGGTTATAGATGATATAGCCATCATCCAAATGACAGGAATCCGTTAAAAACGGATTATATCCACAGCGCTGTTGCCGCATGTATTTTAAAAGAAAATCCGCCGTGTTGTCGTAAACATCCGCATTGACCTCAAACACCGGGGATTTTATGGCATTGACCTGGATAAAATACCTTCCTGTCTTTTCAAAATCACTGAAGTCCAATCGAAAAGAAGACCCAAAAGGGCCGTAGGCACCCTTGGGCGTTACTTTCTTGGATGAATACACCGGTTTCCCGGTAACCGCATCCACCAAGGAAAAGGAGGTGACCTTCATCGTTGCCTTCGAGCCCAATACGGCCACTTTTATGGATTGGGGCAGATACCCCAAATTGTTTATCCGTATCCATGACTCATTTTCATTGGCCAGACCCAAGGTCATGCAACAAAGAAAAAAGACCAATAGTACCCTGTTTTTCATATCAAAATGGAGTTTAGCGATCCACATCAACCCTTTTTAAGGTCATTGAAGTCTATCAAATCAAATTTATAATTCAACGGGTCCCTATGAATTTTCTCAAAATGGTCTATATCCCATTTTCAATCCCTTTGGCCATCCATCAAGTTCCGAAAAATCCTCCATGGAACCATAAAATATTTTTTGTAATGCATCACCACTCCCCATAAGGCTTTGGACAGTGGTAAATGACACTTGTTCCAAACTCCTTTATACGCCTTTTAGGCCAGTTTTTGTATTAGTAAATGGCGTGGAAGGACGAAATTGGAAACAACCAAAGTCCATAGGTACAACTGAAAATCACGGTCCTTCCATTTGACTTTCTACTTTCGTTTAATCTTTATCGCTAACCCAACCCACATTCAAAATACTGACACGGGCCCATCAATGTAGGCTCTTTCCCAGCAACAAACGCACTTGGTCCCCCCATGCCCCGATCAGGACATCTTCCAAGCCATCCCCATTGACATCCCCTATGGCAATCCCCCAGCTCCGACCACGGGTCAGCTCTGGAATAACTTCCCGGGTCACATCCCTGAAATTCCCCTTCCCATCATTGGCATAGGCATGCAGATGCATTGGGGAAAAGGGTGGAATTTCAATGGCACTGACCAAGAGATCCAGATTCCCGTCCCGGTCAAAATCCATGGGGGCCGCGGCATAGGTCGAAAAGCGATGTTCCGGCATACGATCGGTCACATCCTTGAAATTCGCATTCCCGTCATTGAGGAGAAGTCGGGTCCTGGGGTCCTTCTCCCATGCGCCCCCATTGCTTGTGAGATTTGCAAAAACAAGGTCCAGGTCTCCGTCCCCATCCACATCAAAGGCCAAAACCTCTCGGCTGTGCAAGGGTTCGGGCAATTCCAAAAGATCTGCTCTTTCCGTAAAATTGCCCTTGCCGTCATTGATCAACAAGCGGTTCGGGGGAATCTCGTTCCCCACGACCATATCCAGGTCCCCATCCCCATCCAGATCGGCCAGTTTGATGCTCTGGGTGGCATCGTTGACCTGGGGCAGGCGATCGGTACGGTCGACAAAATATCCGGGGCGTTTCGGGTCGTTGACCCATAGAAAGTTCTGCCCCTGTTCCCCTGAATTTCCAATGACGATATCCGGTAGCCCATCCCCGTTCACATCTCCTACGTCCAGGCCGTTGCCCTCGCTATTGCCCAAGATCCGATCGCTGACATCCCTGAAACTTCCGTCCCCATTGCCCAAATAATATTCATGGATTTGATCATCCTCGGCCACAAAAAAGAGGTCCATGATGCCATCCCCATCAAAATCGGCAATCCTTATGTGTTCGGTATCGTGCTTTTCGGAGCTGAAGGCCCCCTTTTTCCAAGTGAATTCTCCCTGTCCATCGTTCAGGTACAATCTATTGGGTTCCCACTCCAGGGCGAGAATGGCATCCAGGTCCCCGTCCCCGTCCACATCCAACAGTGCCACATCCAGGGCATGGGTTTCCCCGTCCAGGGGAATGTGGGTTTGGGTAACATCAATAAAATATGCTGTTTCAACGGTCTGGGCCTGTTCTTGGCCACATGCAGTTCCAATTAGAAACAGGGCGGGCAAACAAGTCATTTGTACTTTTTGCACAAATTGGACTTTTTTAAAGCTTTCCATGGGAATTGGTTTTGAAATTAAGGCGCCGGTAGGCATTGCAATCCACCGGAACCGTCCGGTTTCGAAATCGATCTTTGACCGGATCTCCACAAATCCCTTAGGGTTCCCGCTCTACCAGGACTCTGTGGATGGTCTTTAGCATGGCCCCTTCCGCATCATCGGATTCATAGGACCAGTACATTCCTCCGCGTAGGCCCCTTTCCAATATGTACCGGCATTTGATTTCCAGGGATTCCGGGGTCTCAAAGGTAAATACCATTTGCCCAAGGGAATCCACCAAATAGGATACTTTGGCCCTTTCGTCCCACTTGACCTCATATTGGGTCTGCCGAAGGAGGCTTTTATAGCCCGTCTCCCCGACCTTCTCCCGATCTCCCTTCCCATAGAGCGGCATTCCAAGGACCAATTTGTCCAGGGGCACCCCGGCACGGATATGGGCATCCACTGCCTCCTCCGAGGTCATTCCCCCAGCCAATTCCGAAGGAAACAGGGCGGAATGATGATGGTCGGGTGGCATTCCCATATCATAGGCCATGATGTTCACAAAATCCACATAGGGCATGATGGCTTTAAAATCAATATAACGGGCCGAAGCGGCCGAGGCCAGGGTCAAGAGTTTATAGGGGCCGATTGCCTCCCTGATATCTTTCATCAAATGGCTGAAATTGGCAGTGTCCCCGGGGGAAGAGGAAATATCGGCCAGACTGCTGCCGGGATATTCCCAATCCACATCGATCCCATCCAGGCCAAATTCCACGACCACCCGTTGGCAATCCGAGGCAAATCGCTTTCGCTTTTGGGGATCAGCGGCCATTTCACTGAAATTGCCACTCCCCCATCCTCCCAGGGACAACAGCACCTTCAATGAGGGAAACCTTTTCTTGAGCTCCATAACGGTCCTCAAACGTTCCTCATTGTCAATGCGGACCCCGTCAAAACTGTCGTTGACATGGCCGAAGGCATAGTTGATATGGGTCATCTGCCCCGGGTCGGGCAGGACTTCTTTCCAGGAGGTCAGATAGGCCACCACCACTTTTTTGTCAAACTCAATGGAATCGTGGAACCAAATCCCCTCCACAAGGTTTCCCTTCCGATCCAGTTTGAATTTGCCGTCCTTGATGTACTTGCGGTACAGTTCATACTTGCCGTCCCTGTTCCGGTCCTCCAATTGGATGTCCAGAGCATTGGAAACCACAATTTTGGATTTGTATTGGATCTCCTTGGAATAATGATCCAGGATGACGAAATAGATTTCAGAAGCCCCTTGGTCTTGATATTCACTTTTCAGGGCACTAAAGAGCAAAACCTCCTCCAGCGCAGGATCCCCGTCCATCTGTACCAATTGGGAACTGTGCAGTTCAAATCCCTCCTCCATGATCCCTGGAGGATAATCTTCCCAGGTCCTGGGGAGACTTGTGGTCGCAAATTGGCCCCAGATTGGGTGGGACAGAAACAAAACGGAACAAAAAAGCAATCGTAGCATGGGTTTGGTTTAAGTTGGCATGCCCTGGCCTTGGGAAATCAATTTTCCAAATCCTTCAACACCGGCCGATCGTCCTTCATACGCTTGTGATAGGGCATGGCAAACCTGGACAGGTCCGGGGAATATTGGCGTTCCCTTTCCAATTCATACTGGAGCAGGGTCCGGCCCAATTGGTTCAAAAACGGCCAGCCCACCGATTCATAATCGTAATTGTCATCGTTCAGGATGCCATCCGAATTGGTATAAATGGTGGCCGTGAGCATGAATTCCACCTTGTTTTCAAAATCCACGATATAGGCGACATCCGTCAGAAAACCATAGGCCCAACCCGTTTTATCGAATACCCGAACGTTCGTGGGCATTTGTTCCCCTCCACTTTTAAAGAAGAACTTGGCATAACTGTCATAGTATTGATCGGTATCGTATTTGGGATAATCGGTCTCGGAGGGGTATTGGGAAAGGTAGCGGTACAGGTGTTCATAGTCCTCCTTCCCAAGGTCGTAACCCTTGCCCTTGGGAGCGGTCTCGGGAAACATCAAGATCTGCAGCATCCATTGCAAGTCTTGAAGGCCGATCTCATTGGCCGTGCCAAAGTCCATGGGACCGTCCACCAAGACCCCCTTTCGGTCATAGTACTGCTTTCCTACTTTGCCATCCGTACCAAATTCAAAGGGATCCCCATTGTAATCTGCAGGCTGTCGATACAACACCCTTCCCCCATCATCCAGAAAACTGACCGGATTGGTATGTCGGTTGTCCTCCACCGAGAGCCCCAGGAACTGGCTGGTGATCCTGCTGTGCTTCAAGCCCAATTCCTTGAACCTTCGGTTAATGGTCCTGGGACCCACAAATTGGTAAAATCGGTTGTAGGGATCGTTCTCGCTGATCAAAAAGGCCTTTTTGATATAATGTGCCATGGAGGGAAAT
>CALDPL010000283.1 GCA_937911965.1 uncultured Allomuricauda sp.
CAAAGCGTCACCGGCATCTCAAGCCGCGCGACCATCCTGGCCACCCAGAACCCCATTGAGCAATCGGGTACCTTTGTACTTCCCGAGGCCCAACAAGATCGGTTTTTGCTTTACATCAAGATCGGCTATCCCGATGCCCGGGAGGAAGAGGATATCCTCAGGGCGACCACGGGGACCCATAGACCAAAACCCGAGAAGGCGATCTCCGGGGAGGAAATCCTCAGATTGCAGCAATTGGTCCGGGAGGTTTCGATCAGCGATGCCCTGGTCGCCCATGTGGGGGACCTGGTTCGCAGCACAAGGCCCGGTACCACTGCCCTCGATTATGTGAGGGAATGGGTGGAATGGGGGGGCGGCCCAAGGGCGGGCCAGGCCCTTATCCTGACCGCCAAGGCCAGGGCCCTGATGGAAGGGCGGTTGGCCGTTTCCCTGGAGGATATTCGAAAAATGGCCCCCGCGGTACTCCGCCATAGGGTCTTGGTCAATTTTAGGGCCGAGGCGGAAGGCATTGATTCGGATGCGGTGATCCAACAGCTGTTGAAGACCGTGCAATTAAGGGAAAAATAATGGCCAAGGGAACCCATCGCGAACTAATGACCCCCGAAATCGTAAATTCGGTATCGGGCCTGTCCCTGTTGTCCAAAGTGGTGGTGGAACGCTTTCTTTCGGGAATGCACCGGAGCAGCAAGTTGGGGGAAGGGATGGAATTCAGCCAATACCGGGCCTATCAAAGTGGGGACGATCCCCGTTTGCTCGATTGGAAGATGCTGGCCCGTTCGGGAAGGTATTATATCCGACAGTCCGAACAGCAGAGCCAAGTGGTGGTACGCTTCATCCTGGACGCCAGCGCCTCGATGGACCATAGGGAAGAGGGTCTGTCCAAATTGGAATTTGCCAGGGCCATTGTGGCCTGTTTGTCCCTTTTGGCCCAAAAACAAGGGGACTCCATTGGCCTGTACGCCCTGGCCCAGGGAACCTTTGTCGAGGTCCATCCCCAATTGGACCAAAAACAGCACAACAGGCTGCTCTTGGAACTGCTGCGGATCGACCCCAAGGGAAGCTGGCCGCAGGCCGCTCAGGCAACAAAGATCATCCCGGGAAGGGGAAAGCGGGAACTGCTCATTTTCCTGACCGATATGTATGAACATGGACGGGAGCTGTCGGAGTTTGTCAAGGGTCTTAAGACCAAGAACAACGAACTGGTCCTGCTCCACCTGATGGGGGGCAGGGAAATGGATTTCGATCATCGGGAGTCCCTGACCTTTGAGGATTTGGAAACGGGGGCAAAGCTCAAGGTGGATGCCAAGAAGGCCCGGGCGCATTATTTGGAGGCCTTGGAGTCCAAAATGGCACAGATCAAGGAAGAAATGGGGGCCCTTGGGGTGTACCACCACCTCTTTCGCATGGATCGGGACCTGGGCCATGCCCTACAGTTATTTTTAAGGGAACGGGCAAGACTGAACTGAGATGACCTTCGCAAATCCAACATACCTATGGGCCCTTTTGGGACTTCTGATCCCCTTGGCGATCCACCTTTGGAGCAAAAGGGAGGCCAGGACCATCAAGGTCGGCAGCGTGCAGTTTCTCGATCAAACCCATTCCAGGGAGTCCAGACGGATACAGATTAAAGAATGGGTTCTATTGGCCCTTCGGATGGGAATTGTCGCCCTGGTGGTCGGGATCATGGCCGGTCCCCATTGGAGGACCCTGGGAACAAAGGAAAGGGTATCCTATCTGGTGGAACCTGGCCTGACCGGGCAGGACGGCCTTTCCGCCCTTTTGGATAGCCTTTCCGCAGAGAATACGGTCCGGCTGTTGGGGGACGGTTTCCCACTGTGGGAGCCCGGGATGGAAATCCCATCCATGGACCCCCCGTCCTATTGGCAATTGGTCCAAAAAATGGATTCCCTTCCCCAGGACAGTTTGGTGGTCTTTGCCCGGGGCCATTTGCGGGGGATCAAGGGGAAAAGGCCCAGTACCCACAAAAAGATCCATTGGGTGATCATGGACCCTCCAGGGGGACAACAGCTGCCGTTGATGGCCCTGGGGGATCCCCGGGAACCCGTTTTGGTCTCCCTGGTCGGCAATGGGCAGGGCATGGGGTACAAAAAAGAAATATTGGAAGGGGACTTTGCCTTGAACTCCCAAGGGGACAGCCTTGCCATAAGCAGCGGGGATGCCCCCAGGATGGTGCCTTATGTGCCCCCAACCCCGATCAGGGTCCACATCCACAGCGATACCGCAGGCGGATCGGGCCAGGCCTATTTAAGGGCCGCCCTTTCCGCGCTTTCCACCCATTTGCAGCGGGAAATCCAAATCCAAGGGTTCAGCGAAGGGGAGAAAGCCGCTGACAGTACCGCCGATCTGAACATTTGGCTCCGAGGGGACCCTCCCGGGAAGGCACAGGGCCGGTGGTTGATCTACAAAGCGGATTCCTTGGCCGATAGGCTGATCGAACCCATAGGGGGGGAGCGTTACCATTTGACTGCGGCCCTTGGCACTGAAAATACGGTGGAAGGCCATTTTGCCCACCAACTGCTTCCCCTGGTATTAGGGGACGAAGCCTTGAATAAA
>CALDPL010000284.1 GCA_937911965.1 uncultured Allomuricauda sp.
AGAAAGTCGGGTTCCACGTGGAACAGCCCCCAGTCCATTAACCGCCGCCGGGGCTCGGCGCTTCCCCCTACCAGCGCGTGGCTCCCGGGCTCGAAAGTCACCACCGCCAGCGCCGCGCACAGTTCCCCGAGCTGGGTCACGGGATGGCCGTCCAGCCGTCCCTCCCAGCTGCCGCCGGAATGGCGCAGCCCGGCGCGCCGCCCACGGTCCCCGTTGGCCAGGTTCCATTCCAGGGCATTTTTGCTCCAGTTGCGCATCGACCCAATGATCACGTTTTTTATGTGCCAGGCCAGGTCCCCCGAAAAGGTACCCTCGGATGAGGTGTACTGTTCGGTAAAATAGAGGTTCTTTTCAGGAAAGCTGTTATGCACCGTGGAGAGGGCGCTGATGTCCCCATTGTACAGGTGGAAGGCCGATCCATCGATATGGGAATAGGCCCCGGGGTCGCTCAGCACCGTGATCGGGTATTGGGGATTGTCACAATTGTGGTCCCATACCACGATCTTGGTCGACAATTCCGCTTCGACAAATGCAGGTCCAAGATGGTCCCTTATGAATTCGGCCTGCTGCTCTGCCAACATCAACATGCTCGGATTGTTCCCCGGATGCAAGGGTTCGTTCTGTATGGTGATCGCATCCAGGGTGATGCCCTCCGCTTCCATGGCCCGGAGGTATTTCACAAAGTATTGGGCATAGGTCCCGTAGTATTGGGGCAGTAGGCTGCCCCCCACAAAACTGCCGTTGTCCTTCATCCAGGGGGGTGGGGACCAGGGGGAACCCATGATCTTGAGGTCCGGGCGTATTTCCAGGATTTCCTTGAGCAGGTCGATCACGCCCCGATCCTTTTCGAGACTGAAGTGTTCCAGGGCTTCGTCCGTTTCCCCTTCCGGCATGTCGTTATAGGTAAAGGGTTCCGCATTCAGGTCCGAGGCACCGATGCTTATTCTCAGGTAATTGACCGAAATGGAGTTCCCCGAATTTCCAAAGAGTTCCTCCAATAGCCCCTTTCGTTTTGAATCAGACAATTGGTTGATGACCTGGGCGCTTCCCCCGGTGAGGGTAAAACCGAACCCATCCACAGATTGGTAGGTCAGGGCATCGTTCACCCCAATGGTCGGAAAATTGTTCACGGCCGCCCCAAAGGCCAGGGACGTGGGCAATTTTTCCAAAAGGGAGCTTTGATCGGCCCGGGTCAACCAGACCTCCACCGTGCCCATGGCGGTCGGTGGGTCCGTCCCAGGGGGATCCACACCCGGTCCTTGTACTTCCGGTCCCGGATCGCTTGAGGAAGAGCATTGGGCAAAGGACAGGACAAGTGCCAATGCGCCAACAACCATTAATTTCATTCGAATCATAATCAATTTATTTTGTTCATCCGGGCCTCCCTTCCATAGGGGACCCCTTGATGGAATTAGTATAAAAGGGCGAACGGGCTTGTGGAAAATGGGGCAGTTTTGTGGTTGGGTTCCAATAAGGCCCATGATCCTTCAAGGACCACGGGCCTTCGAACTAAAACCAACTCAAAACTAAACTTTTCCGTACTCAATTGGTGCCCCTGAGCTCCACATTGTCGATGGTGATGCCCCCGACATTGCCCCCGCCGCATTTGATTACCAGGTAGACCGTGGCATCGGCATCAAAGCTCACCACGTTTCCGCTCCCGTCACAACCCACCTGGGAGAGCTTTCCACTGAAAGGGGTGCTGCCGCAACCGGCCCAGGTGTTCACTCCGATCCTGTTGCCATCCGCACTGTAATCGCTGAACTGGGTCGGGGCCACAGGGGAAAGGAACACCTCGAACCAGGTGTCCACTGCGCCACTGCCACTGATATTCATGTCGATGGCGTAGCTTTTGCCTCCCTGGACCTCAATGGCCTGGAAGATTCCCTGCTGGTTGAAATCCGATGCGTTGATTGTGGCGGCACCCGAATCAAAGGTCCAGGCGGCCCCAGAGGCGCTGATGTTCAATACAGTCCATTGTGCTATATCCTCCGGGCCATCAAACTTGCCCCCAACGACCAGGTTGCCGGCATTGGGGTCCGATTGTTCCACGACCAGTTCCTGGGAGCTGCTGGAGGTTCCGCCCCCTCCTCCAACGGCAATGTGCGTAATGGTATAGGTTCCAGCGTCAGGGAGGAATATTTGTTCCTTGGACTTGCCTTGGTATTCCCCATCCCCGATGTTCCATTTGGACATGATGAAATTGGAGTTACTGGCCTCGAGCACAAATCTATTGGGCTCCCCTTCCAAGGGGCTTATGGTGAAAGAGGCATCCATGGAGGTGTCGGTCAAGCCGTTGTTCTCAAAGGAATCCTCCGGCTGGCAACCGACCAAAAGGGCCAGGGCAAAACCCCAGGACAGTATTGATCTAAATTCAATTTTATCGGTTTTAAAACTCATGATGGTTTGTTTTATTGGATTTATCAATAGTGGGGGTTTTGATCGATCAGGGTATTCTCCGTTTCCCGAAGGGGAATGGGCAATATTTCATTTTTGCCCGCAGTGAATCCCTTGAAGGCCAAGGCTGTTGCGGCATTGCCGGTACGGACCAGGTCAAACCACCTATGGCCCTCCCCGGCAAGTTCGATGCGGCGTTCGTCCCTGATGGCCTGCAGGGATACGGGGACGGGGGCCAATCCGACACGGGACCGAACGGCATCCAACAGGGCCTGGGCCCTTGCCCCGCTTCCGCCCAAGGCTTCCGCCTCAAGCAAATAGGTATCGGCCAGACGGATCATATAGACGTGCTGTTGGTAGTTCAGTTCCTTTACACCCCCTCCAGTGGTGGCATCGCTGTTCAGGGGCATGAACTTTTTCAGGTAATAGCCGGTGTCCCGGTCCCCCTTTAAATATTCAATTTCACCGGCTTCCTCAAGGGCCTTCAGGTCGGCGACCGTTGCATCGAACCTCGGATCGTCCTCGATCAGGTCGTAGAACTGCTGGGTGAACACATTGAAGCTCCATCCCGGCGCATAATCAGGTGCAGTGGAACCGGCACTTCTCACATAGCTCCTGGGGCCCACCATAATGTTGATGCTGTTCCCCTCATCGGCCCCCGAGCCCCAAAAGCCCCAATCCGCGTTGCTTTGGTTGGTGTTGGTGGTCTCCAGAATGGATTCGGAGTTGAAGGTGTTGTCAAAATCCCAGAGATCGGCAAAATTGTCCAAGAGCCTGTATCCGTATTGACTGGTGCCCCCCGGAGTACCGTTCACCTCCGCAAGTTCTGCGGCTGCCTGGGAATTTTTGCCGTTGTACAGATAGACCTTGCCCAAAAGGGCCTGTACCGAGCCCTTTGAGAACCGGCCTGCCTCGGTTGCCATGTTCAGGCTAGGGGGCAGCACGGCCTTGGCTTCCTCAAGATCCTTTTCGATCTGGGCGTATACCGCCTCCCTGGTGGCCTGGGGCACATTGTAGATCTCGGTGGTCGCCGTATCATTAAAAAAAAGGGGGATATTGCCGAACATCCGGATCAATTGAAAATAGAAATAGGCCCTCAACGCCTTGGTCTCGGCGATGAACCTTGCCTTTTTCCCTTCGTCCATGGGAACCCCGGGCAGTTTGTCGAGCAAAACATTGGCCCGGAACACCCCCTGGTAATAATCGTTCCAAAAGCTCGCCGGGATGGTGGAGGGTGTGATGGAATAATCCGCAAAGGCGTGGATTCCGGCTCCATCGTCCGGGCCCCCGCCCCCGGCGTGGTGGTCGTCGGAGCCTGCGTTCATCATGGTCACCATATTTTCAAACCCCCTGGTTTCCTTTCCAAGGATGTCATAGGTGGCTATCAGGCCGGAAAAGGCCTGGGTCTCGTCGCTATAGTAGTTTTCCTCCAGAAAGGTTCCCGTTCCGGTGGGATCCAATTCCACGTATTCCTTGCCACAGGAAACGACCAAGAGTGCCAAAACCGGGGCAAAAAAGAATTTATTCAAGTTTCGCAGTTTCATAGTTGATTTTTTAAAATTGTAGATTAACGCCCAACATTCCGGTCCGTGCCTGTGGATAGTATCCCCGGTCCACTCCGAACACACCCCCGCCGATTTCCGGGTCGAAGCCGGTGTATTTGGTGAAGGTGAACAGATTTTCCCCGGTCACGTACAACCTTAGCTTGCTCAGGCCTAATTTTCCCAAGATTTCCTCAGGTAGGGAATAACCAAATTGTATGGTTTTGATCCGCAAATAATCTCCATCCTCCAGATAAAAATCCGACGGGTTGGTGAAGTTCTTGTTGGTATCGTTTATGGTAAGCCTTGGAAAGGAATTCGAACTGCCTTCCCCGGTCCACCTGCCCAGGGCAGAGGTCTGGAAATTGGAACTTCCGATATCCAGCCTCCTGAGGGCCTGAAAAATTTTGTTGCCCGCCGCTCCCTGTGCAAACACCAAGAGGTCAAAATCCTTGTAATTCAGGTTCAGGTTGATCCCGTAGGTGTTGGCCACGAGGATCGCGCCGAAAAAGCCGATGCTGATGAAGCTGGCATGGGCGAAGGTGAAGGACGACGCACCCAGCACGGCCACGAAGATTTGCGCCTGCCGGATGATG
>CALDPL010000285.1 GCA_937911965.1 uncultured Allomuricauda sp.
GGATGTATCGGTAGATCTTTTGGTCGACAATACAGTGCCCCAAGTGGGAGAGGAAATAACATTTACGACCACCGTGGCCAATGCGGGTCCCAGTGTGGCCACCCAATTGGAGCTGACCCAATTGGTGGCCGATGGCTATTCCCTGTTGGATGTGACCGTTTCCCAGGGCAGCTATGACGAACAAACGGGCGTATGGACCCTGGACAGTCTGGCCCCTTCGGCTCTCGCCACCCTGGACCTCAGGGTGGAAGTGCTGCCCAGGGGCAGTTATGTGCAGCATGTGGAACTCACCGGGCTCCTTGAGCGGGATGTGGATTCCAGTCCGGGAAACAACGATCCTTCCGAGGACGATCAGCAAAGCCTGAAACCCGTTGTGGTCCCCGTATCGGATCTGGTGCTTCACAAATCCGTGAACCAGTTGGGTCCCTATGTGGGGCAGGAGGTCTCCTTTTACATCACGGTCTCCAATTTGGGACCCAGTGATGCCCCGGGGGTGGAGGTCCGTGATCTGTTGCCTTCGGGATACACCTTTGTCTCAGCCAGTACCGCATCCGGCAACTACGATCCCCTGACAGGGCTTTGGACCCTTGGGGGCAGCTTGGTGGACCAAGGAGAGGAAACCCTTACCCTGGTCGCCCTGGTGAACAATGAGGGCGATTATTTCAATACGGCCGAAGTAGTGGCTTCCCAGAACCTTGATCCCAATTCCAATCCAGACAATACCTCGGTCTTTGAGAACGACCAGGACAGTGCCGGCACTACGCCCTTACCGGCGGCGGACCTTGAATTGACCTTGGAGGTGGACGATGCCCAGCCGCAGGTGGGCACCCAGGTGACCTTCACCCTGACCGTAACGAACAAAGGGCCCAGCGATGCCATTGGAGTGGTGGTCCTGGACCTGCTTCCCTCGGGCTATGATTATCTCTCGGACGACTCCGGGGGGCTGTACAACCCGTACGACGGGGAATGGGATATCGGCAGCCTGCCCTTGGGCGAAAATGCGGTCTTGAACATTGCGGTCTTGGTCAATCCGACCGGAGATTACAACAATATGGCGGAAGTGGTGGCCTCCCGCTTTTTCGATCCGGATTCCAGCCCGAACAACAATCTGCTCGAGGAGGATGACCAGCAAGAGCTCAGTACCGATCCCAGGCATATCTCCGATATTTCCCTGGAACTTAGCGTGGACGAACCAGAGCCCGAAATCGGCCAGGAGGTCCTCCTTGCCCTTGTGGTTCACAATGGGGGTCCCAATGATGCCAGGGGTTTGCTCATTGAACAAAGGGTGACCGACGGCCTTGAAATCACCTCGGCCGTGCCCAGTGGGGGCGACCATGATCTGGCCTCGGGACTTTGGGAGTTGGCTTCCCTGCCCAATGGACAATCGGCCAGTATACAATTCAGGGCCCTGGTTTTGGAAAACGGTCCCTATGGGATTGATTTGGAACTGATGGCACTCGATGGCATTGATCCGGATTCCACTCCGGGCAATGGGGTGGAGTCCGAGGACGATCAGGTCGGTATATTGCTGGTACCGGATGGCCTGGCCGATCTTTCCCTTTCCATGGCCGTGGACCGACCAAACCCCAATGTGGGCGAGGCGGTCCGCTTTACGATCCTGGTCAGAAACCATGGGCCCACGGTGGCCCTTGGGGTGGAGGTCACAAGTTCGCTTCCCCCGGGCTATACCTATCAATCCCATACGAGCAGCGCCGGGGTCTTCGATCCCACAAGCGGGCTGTGGCAGGTGGGGAACGGCATTTTTGAATTCAATACCGAGAGTCTGGAGATTTTGGCCTTGGTCAATCCCCCCACGGAACTTGATGACCAATACCTGCACCTGGCTCAAATCACCGGCAGTCGTTTTCCCGACCCCGATAGCGATCCCGCCACGGGCTTTGGGGTGGACGATTTGGGGGATGGTTTGGATGACGATGATGAAGCATCCGTCCTTGTGGTGCCCCAGAGTGTGGATTTGGTCCTCAGCAAGTCCATGGAGGAGATCGTCCCGAAAATTGGGGACAGGCTGGTCTTTTCCATTGGCATTGCCAATGAGGGAGCGGATGTGGCCACCCATATAGGGATTGAGGAACTTCTGCCCTCGGGTTACGGGTTCATCGCCGCTGAGGCTTCCTTGGGGACCTATGACCCCGCTTCCCATTTTTGGGATATCGAGGAGCTCGGGCCGGAGCTGACGGCCAGTTTGGAGTTGACCGTGGAGGTGCTCGATGGGGAAGATTATCTGAACAGGGTACAATTGGCCTATGTGGATCAATGGGACAGCGACCCTTCCAACGATTGGGCGGAGGCCGGGCTTGGTCCGGACTGCCTCCTGGTGTACAACGAGTTTTCCCCCAATGGGGACGGGGTGAACGATTTTTTTAAGATCGATTGTATAGAAAACTATCCGAACAACCTGCTTCAGGTGTTCAACCGATGGGGAAATATAGTGTTCGAGAGCCGTTCCTATAAGAATGATTGGGACGGGACCCCCAATGGGCGGGCGATGGTCCAAAAAGAAAAGCAACTGCCGGTGGGCACCTATTTCTATCTTCTGGACCTGGGGGATGGATCGAAGCCCCGGACGGACTGGCTCTATATAAACAGATGACCTGATATGGGATACAAGGGGAACAAATTCGGGGGGTACAAGTGGATCATGGTCCTTTTTCTGCTGTTGGGGATGATGGGTTCCGCCCAACAAGATCCCCAATACACCCAATACATGGTCAATCCCATGGGGGTGAACCCCGCCTTTGCGGGCAGGGGAGGGGAGTTCACCGCCCTTTTGATGCACCGTTCCCAATGGGTGGGAGTGGGTGGGGCCCCCAATACCCAGGTTCTGGCAGTGGATGCCCCCTTTGGGAAAAAGGTGGGTCTGGGAGGCGTGCTCACCCATGATGCCCTGGGTCCCGCTTCGGAAATCTCCCTGGACGGAAATGTATCCTACACCATCCAATTGGACAGTTTGGGGAACAGGCTGTCCTTCGGCATCAGGGCCGGGGGAAGGCTCTTTGATGTGGATTTTTCCAAAGGAATTGCCGAGAACCCGGATGTGGCCTTCCAGGACAATCTGGAGAGCAAGCTTTTTCCCTCCATGGGCGCCGGGATCTATTATCAAGGCACCAAGGGTTATCTCGGGTTTGCGGTTCCCAATTTCTTTTCCCAAAAGCACTATGATGGGCAGCAACAGATGATCGCCGCCGAACGTCGGCACTATTACCTGATCGGGGGCAGGACGGTGGATCTGGGCGGGGAGATATCCCTCATGCCCGGCTTCTTTGTCAAATGGGTGCCGGGGGCACCCATGATCGCGGACCTTTCCGTGACCGCCCTGCTCAAGGAAACCTTTACCGTGGGGGCGGCCTATAGGTGGGATGATTCCTTTGCGGTCCTGTTGGGGCTGAGGATCAATTCCGGTCTGAGTGCGGGTTATGCCTATGACCTTACTTCCTCCAACCTGGGAAGCTATACCGGGGGTTCCCATGAAATTTTCCTCAGGTATGCCCTTGCTTCCCCAAAGGAATGAGGAAAGTGCACCGCCCCCTGGGCAGGTCCATGGAGGAAGTGCCCGTTCCCCTTGCCGAATAGTCCCTATCTTTATGGCGTGACGATCACTTTTTAAAATACACCGCCATGGAACGAAATGAACTGTACCCCATATTTTTAAAGGTGACCCAATTGAACGTGCTCATTGTGGGCGGGGGCAATGTGGGTCTGGAAAAACTGACCTTCCTGCTCAAATCCAGCCCAGGGGCCCAAGTCCAAATGCTTGCCCCTGAGTTTTTGCCCGCGACGGTGGAGCTGGCCAAGGGGCATCAGGTGGAACTTCGGAAAGGATACTATCATTGGAGCCACTTGGAAGGAAAACATATGGTGATCGCCTGTACGGACAACCCCCAGGTGAACGAGGAGGTCTATCGCGATTGCAGGGAGCGGAGCATCTTGGTGAACGTGGCCGACAATCCCCCCTTCTGCGATTTTTATATGGGCGGCATCGTGACCAAGGGCCATGTGAAGGTGGCAATCTCCACCAATGGGAAATCCCCGACCACGGCCAAAAGGCTCAGGCAGTTCTTCGAGGATGTGATCCCGGAGGACATTGATGAATTGGTCAGGAACCTCAATGCCTATCGAAAGGACCTGAAAGGTAGTTTCGAGGAAAAGGTGCATGCCCTCAATGAGGTGACCAAGGGACTATTGGGACAAAAGGAATGATACAAAAAAAACAGCCCCAAAAAGGAGCTGCTTGATTTTTGAAATGAAGGATGGGCTCAGGAATTGTCCTCGGTATCGGCGCCCGGGGCATTCTTCTTAACGGAAGCGATGCCGTTTTCCATGGCGGAGGTACTGGAGTACATCTCCGAATTCCCAATGACCTGGCCGTTGGAGGCTTTAAGGTTGAAATAAGGGCTTCCGTCCTTTGCGGTCTTTCGCTCGAATCTTGCATCGTCCTGGGAGTTCTTTTTTACCGACTCGATGCCATTTTCGCAGGCAGCCTTGGTGGTGTATGCTTCACTGCTCAAAATAACCTGGCCGTTGCCGGCCTTCAAATTAAATCTGTATTGACCAGATTTGTCCGTTTTAATCTCAAATTTTCCCATGTTGTTATATTTTGAATTCTAAATCTATTGAATTAATTAAGATATAACCAATAATTAAATGAAAATTTGATCATCCGGTACCATAAGGTGAACCCCGATCGGCTTGGAAGGTCCTTGGTGGCCTTAATCCGCCCCATTGGGGACCTTTTCCGGGTCTTTCAGGCTCACCCGTAAACTCAAGAGTCCAATCAATCCCGCAATCAGGGAGGAAATCATGATCACGATTTTTGCATTGTCTATAACGGTCTGATCGGAAAATGCGAGCAAGGCTATGAAAATCGACATGGTAAATCCGATACCGGCCAAAAAGCCGGCACCCAGAATCGATTTCCAGTCCAGATCTTTGGGAAGTTTGCAAAGACCAAGGGTCACGGCCAGAAGGGTCAAAAGGAATATGCCCAAGGGTTTGCCCAGGATAAGGCCAGCAGCAATTCCCAAACTGTAATTTTGGGACAGGATCCCCACCAGGTCCCCACTGAGAATGATCGCGGTATTGGCCAAGGCAAAAAGCGGCATGATGACAAAAGCCACCGGAATGTGCAACGCATTCTGCAATATATATGAGGTGGAGCGTTCATCCCCACGGTCGAATGGGATCGCAAAGGCCAGCAACACCCCGGTGATCGTCGCGTGCACCCCGGAATTGAGCATAAAGTACCACATGGCCACCCCCCCAATCAGATA
>CALDPL010000286.1 GCA_937911965.1 uncultured Allomuricauda sp.
ACAACAGGGATGGGCAAGGAATCGAACACAAAGGGGAAATTGGACGTACAGACCACCTTGAGGCCCACGGACAAGGCGGACCGAGCCTTTTGGGAAGAACAGATCGCCCTGCTCAGGCAACAGCAGGAAGACAATTATGCCGTGATCAACGAATTGGTCTATAAGATGGATTCCCTGGAGCGTAATCGGGAACGCGACATGGAAAGGCGCTTTGAAATGGTCATGAGGGTCGTAAAAAGGCATACCGGGGACGAGTTGCCCGAGGTCGAGGCCAAGGCGCAACAGATATATTTGGCCGACAGCCGGGATCTGGATTCCCTTGACCAGGCCATCTCAACCACAGCCCTGGCAAGTGCCGCCCCCGAGAAGGAAGTCTCCCATGGGGACAATAAGGAAGGGGGCTTTCACGGAGGTGCGTTCAAGCCCTTGGAAAAATACATCAGCCTGGAGGGAGTGGGGCAGGGGCACTATATAGTGGCCAGCGTCTTCAGGGACGGGAACAATTTGAGGAACTTCATGGAAAAGCTCAAGAAGCAGGGCATAGAGACCCAGTATTTCAAAAATCCCGAAAACGGTCTCAATTATGTCTATTTGGCCAAATACCAGGACAATGAGGATGCCTATGCGGCCTATAAATCAAAGATGAAGGGCAAGTATCAGGATGAAATCTGGATCATGCACGTGGAACATCCCCGCTATTCAAATTGGGCGGATACCATATTTCAGGATGTGGAATAGTGCTCTCGGCCCCCTTTCATTCTTTGGGCGATGGCCTGGCTGCCACTGTCCCGGCGTTCTTCGAGTTCCCCAATGATCTTCGGGTGGTCCTCAGGCCGGGTCTGGGAAAGCTTATAGGTGGCCTGTATGTCAGTGATCAATATTTGGAAGCCCACCACCCCCTTGACCTGCCCCAGGGTCTTTGGGGACATTTCCTTGAGGGAAATCGGTTGTTTTGAGGATTTTTCATATTTGTCCACCAAACGATGTAGGGACGCCATGGTCTTCTCCTGGTCCAGTACAGTCAAGTTGCCATAGACATGTACGGCCAAATAATTCCAGGTGGGCACCTCCTCCTCCCGGTACCATGAGGATGATACATAGGCATGGGGTCCATTGAATATGCAGAGCACCTCTGTTGGATCTCCAAAACTTTTCCATTGGGGATTTGCCTTGGCGATATGGCCCACCAGAACATCCCTGCCCATTTCGTCCTGTTCAAGTTCCAATGGAATATGGGTGCCCCAGGGTCGGTTGTCCAGGACGGTGATCAAAATACCAAAGGCATTGTGAAGCAGGAAATCCCTGATTTCCTCCATATTATTGTTTTTGTAATAGCTCGGAGTGTACATGGGCAATGGGTTGGGTTTAACCTTTGGCTAAAGTACCGAAAAAAAAGTCCTTTCCCTTAAATGCCCGACTATAAAAGAAAAAGCGGGGCATCCGCCCCGCTTTGATCAATTTTCAATCACAATAGCAATCAATTTCCCGTTTCCACCGCTTCCGCTTCCAGGATGAAGTCCTGGACCGTTATATTGGCGGCGGTGATTTTCACTTCCAGGGTATCGCTGTCCAAATAGCCGTTCAGCGAGGTGAACACCTTATAGGTGCCTGCCTCGAGGCCCAAAATGGAATAGGAGCCTTCCTCGGTGGTCGCCCCGGATGTGACGGCCCCATTATTGGCATCCAATACGGAGACCTGGGCAGCTTCCAATGGGAGTGTGGTTTCTCCGTCCATTTGGACCACGGTCCCGCTAAGGGTGCCGGCCATTGAAAGGTTGCTCGCCTTGATCACGGGTTTAAAGTTGAATCCCGTAATGCCGGCGGGAGTGTCCAAATTGCCTTTGGCCACAAAAGACCTGCTCACATCAAAATCCAGTAGAAGGTCGCTGCTGATCCCCCCGCTGACGGCGAGGCCCGGATCGATGAATATTTTGATGCCGGTCTGCTGCCCACTGGGGACATCCAAATCAAAGGAGCGTCCGTCGGTAAGGACCACGTTCACACCATTGACATAGACCCGGATCAGATCATAGGTCCCGACAGGGACATCCAAATCGGCCAACTCCTGGGTAACCCCATTGGAGAGTTCCAATAGATTGACGGCGAGTTCCTCTTCCATTAGGGTCACAAAACTCGATCCATCTCCAATGGAATCCCCCTCAAGACCACCCTTGAGCCGGGCGTCCACCTTGAAGATGGTGACATTGGCTTCCGCTACCAGATCAAAGGGGAAGGGAGCATCCGTGAGTTGGACGGTGAGGCGTCCCATAGGTTCCCCATTTGGGTTTGAGTCGTCGTCGGAACAACCCACAATGGCCAGAAATGCCAAGCATAGGCTGCATAAAAAAATTTTAGTTCTCATAAATTTGGGATTTATTTGACTGAAGTCAAGTTATGTACTATTTACGAGGGAAATCGAATTTTGGCCCATTTCCGGGGCGGGACCCAGGCCCGTATCCGGGGGGCATTTTATCCCGAATTGGGTTCGATTTCCTTTGAAAATGGGACATGGAAGCCCAACGGGCCATTTGGATCGGACATCAATTCATCCCCTACTTCCCACGATTGGGTCAAACTTTCTTTGATATCGACCACCTTTGTCACAAATTTGTGGGTCAATAATCACAAAACCCGGCGCGATGGGAGTTTTTCCCTTGACATGGGCTCTGGCAAGTAATTT
>CALDPL010000287.1 GCA_937911965.1 uncultured Allomuricauda sp.
TGCACATCCCGGATGAAAAGATCATCAACCTCATCCGCACCCACGGCAACACCAGCAGTTCGAGCATCCCGCTGGCCATCGCCAAGAGCGCCATCCGGCACAATATGTCCAAGGACCTGCCCTCCATGAAGACCCCCACTTGCATCATATGGGGGGAAAACGATATGGTCACCCCCCCAAATGTGGCGGAGGAATTCCACCAACTCCTACCCGATTCGGACCTCTATTGGATCGAAAAATGCGGGCATGCCCCCATGATGGAGCATCCTGAGGACTTCAACCGTATTTTGGAAGCTTGGCTCAAAAAGCGCAACTTCTGAACATGAAAATCACTTCCGCCGAATTCGTGATGAGCAATTCAAGCGTGGCAAAATGCCCCAATGAAGCCCTTCCCGAATACGCCTTTATCGGACGGTCCAATGTGGGAAAGTCCTCCCTGATCAATATGCTGATGGAACGCAAGGGCCTGGCCAAGACCTCCGGCAGGCCGGGAAAGACCCAACTGATCAACCACTTCAAGATCAACAACAATTGGTTTTTGGTGGATCTGCCGGGTTACGGCTATGCCCGGGTTTCCAAAAAGGACAAAAAGACCTTCCAGAAATACATCGTGGAGTACTTCCAAAAACGCAGGCAATTGGTCTGTGGCTTTGTGCTGGTGGACATCCGTCACGACCCCCAACCCCTGGACATGGAGTTCATGGAATGGCTGGGCACCAATCAGATACCCTTTGCCATCATTTTCACCAAGGCCGACAAACTCAAGGAAGGGATGGTGGAGGCCCGGGCCGCTGCCTATCTTGAGAAAATGCTCGAGGGCCCATGGGAACTACCGCCCCCACATTTCATCACCTCCTCCTCCAACTACCGGGGCAGAGAGGAACTCTTGGGGTATATAGACGGGATCAACCGGGAATTCTTCAAGGGAACTTGATCCTCAGAGCTTGTCCAACTCCATCTTTTCCGCAAAATAATCGCAAAAGTCCTTCATGGTCGCGGTCATCCGTTCGTCCTGGGTGGCCTTCATGAAGGTATCGGAGAGGGTCACGAGGGTCTGGTGGAAGAAAATCTTCATTTCATCCACCGGCATGTCCTTGGTCCACAGGTCTATTTTCAGGGATTCCTTGTTTTTGCTGTCCCATACGGACAGCAGCATGGCCTTGGCCTCTTCCTCCTGCACCCCACCGTCCTCGGCGGTCCAACTGAGTTCTTCCGGAACCCTGTTCTCGTCCAGTCCCACTTTGAGACTGATCTTTGAAGTATGTACTACAGCCATCACTTTCTCGGTTTATAGTTAGAATTCTTGAAAATTTCATCAGCGGGCAGCTCGAGGAGCTCCTGCAGCCCGGTTTCGTTGCGCTCCATATAGGCCCGAACGATCTGCCAACCCATATAACGCCCCAACCGAGCCGGGGATTCCCGGTCGAGTTCCAGGCCGAACTTGGAAAAGGGGGCCGGATCCAGAAACCGCCTTTCCAGGTCGGAATCCGTGTCATAGAGCAGGCCCCGCTCCACAATATACCGCCAGATCTGTTGTTCGTTCTCCCCCGCCCATTGAAGATCTTCCGGGGAATATCCGATCTTTTGGTCGTCTCCGAGATCGGGGAGAAGCAGGTCCTTCAGATAAAGTTCCTTCCCGTAGTGGACCATCTTGGAAAGAAAGCTGCGTTGTTCGGGATAGTGCACCACCGTCTTGGCAAAGGCACTGGCCACATCGGAGAGCAAATAGCGCCTGTCCAGGGATTCGGCAATGTACCGCTGCAGTCCCCCATAGAAACGGTGGTCCTCCCCCAGGTAATTGTCCAGACCGATCAACAGCAGGGTATCGGCCAGGAGCACACGTTCCCGGTACCGTACATCCGAGACCAAGGTGATCACCTTGGGGGGCCGATGGTCGGGAAAATAGTATTTGATGTGCCTGAACAGGGATTCCAGGTCCCGGGTCTCCTCTTCAAAATCCCCAAAGGCCAGTTCCACCTCGGTGGAGAGTTCGAATTGAAGACTGTCCGCCATCTTGGCCACCCAAATGGAATCCGGGTACTGCGCGGGGAAAAGGAAGGGGTATTTTTGCTTCAGGCTTGGAAGGTCCCCGGGCCCGCTTTGGGCAAACTCCCGATCAAAACGCGAGATTTGGAGCTCCAGGGGAACCTTGGCCACGGCCTCGGCCGTTCTGTCCCTTTCCCTGCAGGCCGTCAACAAAAGGACCGAAAACAAGACCAGGGCGGGGAACTTAAAACGAAATAATTTCGCGGAGGGCTTCATTTTATTTGGGTCAAGGCTTTAAATTTATGCCCACAAAGGTAAATCTTTGCAATTAAACACTTGGATATGCAAACTGAAAAGGTAATCGACCATATTGTGGATTGGTTGAGGGATTATGCCCTGGGGGCAAAATGTCGTGGATTTGTGATCGGAGTGTCCGGGGGGATCGATTCCGCGGTCACCTCCACCCTCTGTGCCAAGACCGGGCTCGAACTCCTCTGCCTGGAAATGCCGATCCACCAGGACAGGGATCAGATCACCAGGGCCGTGATGCACATGGCCTGGCTCAAGGAACATTTCCCCCGGACCTCCCGGGAACGGGTGGACCTCAGCCCCGTATACGACAGCTTGATCGAGTCCCTGCCCAAGTCGGTGGGGGATGGACAGCGGGAGATGGCCCTGGCCAATACCCGGGCAAGATTGCGCATGACCACCTTGTACTATTTTGCCGCCCTAAAGGGCTATCTGGTGGCCGGGACCGGGAACAAAGTGGAGGATTTTGGAATCGGGTTCTACACCAAATACGGGGATGGGGGCGTCGATCTCAGTCCCATTGCCGATCTAATGAAGTCCGAGGTCTACGAACTGGGCAGGGAACTGGGCATAGGAAGGGACATCATGGAGGCCGCCCCCACGGATGGCCTTTGGGGGGACAGCCGAACGGACCAAGACCAGATCGGGGCCAGCTATCCCGAATTGGAATGGGCCATGAACACCTTGGAGGACGGTAGAAATCTGGATGATTTATCTGACAGGGAAAAACAGGTAATCGCAATATACAAAAAGCACAATACCGCAAATCAACATAAGATGGTTCCTATTCCCGTTTGTGCGATCCCGCAGCGTCTAAAATAGCCGTTCAACGCCCAAAACCTTGTTTAAGACGAAAAAAACCACAGAAAAACTGTGGTTTTAAGAAAAAAATTACATCTTTACATTAACAAATTGTTATCTTGCCCAGACAAAAACAGCCATTCGGTCAAGGACCCTAACAACTATTAAAACCAAACCCAATGATTAAAGTATTGATTGCAGACAATCATCCCATAATTAGAATTGGCATCAGGAAAGTACTTGAATCCGTTCCCGAATTTGAGGTCATTGCAGATGTATCCACAACTGAGGAACTTTTTGAATTCCTGGGCCACACCGAGCCCGATATCCTGATTCTTGAAATGGACATTCCCGAAATCAACGGCATCGCCTCCCTGAGAAAGATCAAAATGGAGTATCCCAAATTGAAGACCCTGATGTTCAGTGGGCAGTCCGAGGATGTTTATGCCCTGAGCACCATCCGCGCGGGAGCCTTCGGCTACCTGTCAAAAACCGCCAGCTTGGACTATCTGGTTTCCGCAGTGCAAAAAATAAACAGCGGTTCCATGTTCATCACCAATGAATTGGCCCAACGCCTGGCCTTTGACGAAGGCACCCAAAAACCCAGAAGGTTCTTTAGAAAACTCTCCTCCCGGGAAGTCGAGGTCCTAAAACTCCTGGCCAGCGGAAAAAGGAACAAGGAAGTGGCCGAGGGACTGAACCTCAACGAGAAGACCGTGAGCACCTACAAGGCCCGTCTGATGAAGAAGTTGAACGTGGACAATCTCGTGGACCTTTTGCAACAGGCAAAGGCCCTGGAACTTTATTAGAGCATACCCAACCAAACCCAATATGGAAATTCCTGGGCCCCGAGGGACCCGGGATTTTTTTTTAGGAGATGACCCGGTTGAGCTTGGCGTTCAACAATTTGTTCAATTGCAGGTAATTCACGATCTCCTCCAGGATTTCCGCATGGTTCCCCTGCCCGTCCTGGGTACCGAGCTGTAGTTTCTCGATTCGGTTCCGTATCAGATTGCACCTCAGGGTCAATATGGTTTCCCCCACCAATTGGGCCACTCCCTGCTCCTTTCCCTTGGGAAAGATGTTCCTGCGCTCCCAATTGTGGAGTTCATAGCGCTCCTCCTCCATTAGGATGGAGGATACCTCGGAGAGCAGTTCCTGATCCAGACTCGACAAAAAGAGGTTCACCGAAAATTCGGCTTCCCCGTTGAGTTGTTCCATCAATTTGTAATAAATGGTCCTGAAACCCGGGTTGGACAGCTCTATTTCGTCCTCCTGCAGGTCCAGGTACACCTTCTCATAGACCTTGGCCGCCACGGTCTCGGGTTCCAGTACCAACTGCCCTGCCTCGTTTTCCTTCAGCACCAGGTCCTCGAATTCCTGTTCCTGTTCCCCATAGAGCAACAAAAGCTCGATGATCTTCCGTTCCAGTTCATACTGCACATCCACCTTTTGGCCCGGATCGGCCTTGACCACCTCAAAGGGCCTGTGCTGTGGATCGGGCCTTTTTTTTGCTGCCTCCTTCAACATCTTCCCGTTCATTTGGGCCAGGCTGTTGAAGAGCACCTCTTCGGGGATGTCCATGATCTTGGCGCATTCCTGCAGGTAGACCTGCTGTTGGATCTGGTCCGGGATCTTGCTGATGCTCTGGACGATGTCCCTGATCGTATCGGCCCGCTTTATGGGATCTCCCGCAGCCTCTTCGGTCAAAAGGGAGGTCTTGAACTGTATGAAATCCTTGGCGTGTTCCTCCAGGTATCCCAACAAATCCTCCCGGCTGTTCCTCCGGGCAAAACTGTCCGGGTCCTCCCCTGGGGGGAAACTGCAGACCCTCACGTTCATGCCCTGTTCCAGAATCAGGTCTATTCCCCTAAGGGAAGCCCTAAGCCCGGCCGCATCCCCGTCAAAGAGCACGGTGATGTTCTTGGTGAGCCTGTTGATCAGGCGGATCTGGTCTGGGGTTAGGGCCGTACCGCTGGAGGACACCACGTTCTCCACCCCGCTCTGGAACATTTGGATCACATCCGTATAGCCCTCCACCAAATAACAGTTGTCCTGCTTGGCGATGGCCTGCTTGGCAAAATTGATTCCGTAGAGCACCTTGCCCTTGTGGTAGATATCACTTTCGGGGGAGTTCAGGTATTTTGCGGCCTTTTTGTCGTTGCCCAGGATCCGCCCCCCGAATCCGAGCACCCTACCGCTCATGGAATGGATCGGGAACATTACCCGGCCCTTGAAACGATCGAATGTTTTGGGCTCGCCCCCGGCCTGTTCCTTGACAATGGTCAGGCCCGTCTTCTCCAGGAATTCCAATTGATAGCCCTGATCCAGGGCCTTCTGGGTAAAGGCTCCCCACTGATCCAGGCAATACCCCAGGCCGAACTTGCGGATGGTGGAATCGCTGAAACCACGTTCCTTGAAATAGCTCAGCCCAATGGCCTTTCCGGAGGGGCTCTCCCAAAGGGTCTTGGAAAAATATCCCTGGGCAAACTCACTGACCAGGTACATGCTCTCCCGCTGGTCGGCCAACTCCCGATCCTTAAAATCCTGCTGGGTCTCCTCCACCTCTATATTGTATTTCCTTGCCAGGTATTTTATGGCCTCGGGGTAGGTGAAATGCTCGTGTTCCATCAAAAAGGCGACCACGTTCCCCCCTTTTCCACTGCTGAAGTCCTTCCAGATCTGTTTGACCGGGGAAACCATAAAACTGGGCGTACGTTCATCCGTAAAGGGACTGAGTCCCTTAAAGTTGGAACCGGATTTCTTCAACTGCACAAAATCCCCGATCACCTCCTCCAAACGGGCGGTTTCATATACTTTGTCAATGGTGGTTTTTGATATCAAGGCACAGGGACTTTGCGAAGGACCAAAGGTAAGCAAAAACTAAAATTTTAGGGAATGCCCTTGGGTCATCTCCTATAGGAATCACTATCTTAGAAGCAAATTTGGTCCAGGCCCCGAATCGCGGGATGCCCCTGGGGATCAAGGACCCAAAAAAACTAGGATATGTTGAAATTTGCTCCGCTATGGGCCATGGCCCTATTGTTGATCGGCCCCGGCCCCATTGCCCGTGCCCAGATGACCCAAAAGGCCGGCCCCGTCTTTGTCGAGGGGGAGGCCCAGGTGGTGGAGGCCTTTTCCGATGCATCGGATTGGATACGCCACGACCTGTGGGTGGAAACCGAATTCGACTCCGATCGGGACGGCAGCCCGGACCGTATGCACGTGTCGGTGACCCGGCCCCGGCAAACGGAGACCGAAGGCCTCAAACTCCCTGTCATATACGAGACCAGCCCGTATTATGCCGGTACGGCAGGCTTGGGCGAAGGCGTCTTTTGGGACGTGAAACACGAATTGGGGGAAGCCGGGAATCCCAGGGTCCATCCCGAGGTGACCCGCTTGGGCGAAAGGCCCATCATATCCAATTCCCTTATCATGACCTGGGTCCCCAGGGGCTTTATCGTGGTGCATTCCTCCTCCCCGGGCACCGGCCTATCGGATGGGGCCCCCACCGTGGGCGGGGAGAATGAATCCCTGGCCCCAAAGGCCGTGATCGACTGGCTCTGTGGCCGGGCCAAAGGCTATAGCGAGCGCAAGGGCGGGGAAGAGGTAAAGGCCCATTGGTCCACCGGGAAGGTGGGCATGACGGGTACCTCCTACAACGGCACCCTGCCCCTGGCAGCGGCCACCACCGGGGTCGAAGGGCTGGAGGCCATCATCCCCATCGCCCCCAACACCTCCTATTACCATTACTACCGGTCGAACGGGCTGATCCGGCACCCGGGCGGGTGGCTGGGGGAGGATATCGATTTTCTCTACGACTTCATCAACAGCGGACGTCTGGAGCGCCGGGAGTACTGCAACACCACCGTGCGCGACGGCGAACTGCACGAGATCAAGTCGCCGCTGATCCTGCAGCCGGG
>CALDPL010000288.1 GCA_937911965.1 uncultured Allomuricauda sp.
ACATCCTTCATGACATTTTCCATAAAGCCTTCGCTTATGAAATCAAGTTTGTCGATCTGGATGAAGCCTCCCTTGACATAAGGTTCTGGATGGTGACGTGAAGATAGGTAGGTTCTGAGGTGTAGCCTGACCCCGTCGTATAGCGCTACATCGAAATCGAGGTTGGCAGTAGGCAGGTTGAAGTTGTCCCCGATTTCTATAAGTTCCACAGCTCCGGAATTCTCATGATCCACGGCCTGGAACTGCAGGGTCGAGGAACCTCCTATCCTTACTTGTACCCCATCAAAGCTGAGGACACTGTCCTTTGGACTTTCAAATACGTTGACCCCCCGCTGATCGGGCTGCCTGTAGTTGTCAAGATCCCTTTTTTGAGCATTGGCCGATAGCCCCATGATGAGCAATAAGGCCGGGATTCCGAGTTTAATAAAAGATGACTTCATAACTTTATCGATTTTGGGTTCAAATGGTTTGTGTTTACTTTTTCCAGACCGTATCAAAGTGGACCACGATGTCGTCCCCCGTCTTGATGGTGCCCATCAGGGCCTTGGGCGGTTCGATGCCATAATCGGTCATCTTCAAGGCCTTTGAACCTTTCAGCAAGACTTTGTCACCATCCACCTTGAGGTCCAAGTCCATTTCGATTCCATTGGTCTTGCCCGCGATGGTCAGTTTGCCCACGGCCACCACCTTGTAACTGTTGGCCCCGCTGGAGGAAATCGATTTGGTACTTTCGTATTTGTAGACTATTTGCTTGTGCTTATCGGTCATCAGGGCCTTGTAGGTATTTTTGTCCATCCCGGACTTGCCGCTTTTGAGGCTTTCGGCTTCAACCGCAAAGTCCAGGGCATTGATTGAGAAAGATTCCCCGTTGAGTCCCAGGGCCATTGTGCCAGATTTTTGTTCAGCAATTTCTTCCCAATCGTGCAAGGAAGAGGTTCCGGTGACCGAAACCTTACCCTGACCATTGTCCAGCTTAAAATTTTGGGCGCCCAGGGCTATGGGCAACAGTCCCACCATGACCCAAACCAGGGCAATCGGAATTGATTTTCGCGCTCTCTTGATAAGTATTTCCATGATTTCTCGGTTTTGTTGACACAAAGTTCCGACAGAACCGATTCCTAAAAACTGATAAAAGTCAGTTGTTCCCCGAAAATGGAAAACTGAATATTGCCCAAGGCAGTGGACATAGGTTTTGGGGGAATAAACAAACCTCCCAAAGGCCAGATTTGTTTCGATTGTAGTACGGGATGGGAGAGTAATGCCTGGCCGATAAATGTCTTTCAACATCTTGCTTTGAAGCCACAAAAAATAGAATCAAATTCTCCTATTATAGACGTAAATGACCTAGGACACAAATTCCATAAAGAAATGGGAAATCGACAATTGAATAATGAGCAGGAATGCCCAAACTAAAAAAAGCATCCCCGATCGAGAAAGGCCTTCAGTTCTCCGGACCCGACACATCCGAACATGGGGGAACATCCAAAATATGTGGACATGAAGGGAACGGCTCTTAAAGCCCGAGATCGAGGAATGCCAAAACAATCAGTGGTGGGGCTTTGACATATGGCCCCAGCTTCACTTTAGACTTGGGGAACCAAGGAATAGGTGAAGGTGATCTTGGCATCGGTCAACGCACCGTTGACATCCCTTACACTGAAATCCCCGGAAAAGGAAAGTGACTGTCCATTGCCCGCAATTTCCAATACGTTGTTTTGCAAACTGCAGTCGCTGACCAAACTCAATTGATTGGATGCCAATCTCCAGGTGCCTTCCAAGGTGATCGCATTGTCACAGGATTCAGTGTTTTGGCTCTGCTCAAAGGTATAGCTGCGATCGGTCCCAAAGGTATAGATCGCATCCTTTTGACAATCGCCGTATTGGGCAAAGAAATCAGTGCTGGGATTGACCTCTCCATCGTCGGTCATATCGAGCGCCGTATCCGATACAATCGCAGAAAGTGCCCAACTTCCAACCAGCTGTCCTTCCTCTGCGGTGAGGGCCCCCGAAAAATCCTCGGGACAGCTCACATCGTCATTGGAATCACAAGAAGACAACAGCCCTCCCATTATCACGATTGTCCCGAACAATAAAACATTTCTTTTCATATACAGTACCATTTTTACTTTTTAGGTTTACCCAATGATGGGGAAAAGCCCATTTGGTTGCATCAAAAATTCCTAAAACTTTTCCATAGGCCGGTTTTCCATTGCCGGCAGGTCCGGCAAAATTTCAATTTGAAAGCTGTGTTCCCGTACCGTTTCCATGATCTGTTCCGCTTCTATTTGGCAATTTCCGGCTTCCACCCTTAGGATGTTTTCCCGATCCTCAAGATCAAAGTTGAATCGGAGCTGTGGAAAACGCATATGCAGGACCCCGAGAAGTTGTCCTGCATATTTGTTGGAATTGACATTGGTCTTGAATACCTCTACCATTTCAATGATTTATTTGGCGCCGTTGTTCATTTGGGCACCGAACTGGACCTGTGGGCGCTATTGCTCCACATATCGTTTGAAGTTTTCCAATATGGCCTGCCATCCTTCCCGTTGCATTTCGACGGGGTTCTGGTTCTCGGCATCGAAGACCGTAGTGATCTTGGTGCCGTTTTCCATAGGCTGAAAGGTGGTGGTGGCCTGCCTGCCGTCGGCCATGGTGTATGCGATACGCTTCCTTGGGATGACCTCATCGTAAACGGCCTCGAAATCAAAACCAAAGCTGCCGTCCTTTGCTTCCATCCGGGCCGAATAGGTGCCCCCGATCCTGAGATCGTTGCTGGCCGAAGGGCAGCACCAATCATCGGCTGCAAAGTTCCAATTGACAATATGCTCCGGCTCGTTCCAAAATTCCCATACCTTATCCGTTGGGGCCCCTACGGTGGCCTCCACTTTTATCTTTTTGTGTTCCATTGTTCTTTGTTTTTGAAGGTTCTACCCGATCAGGACGCTGTATTTTTTTCGGTTCTCATAAATTACCCACCCCAATATGGCGGCAAGAATCAAGGCCAATACCAGGCCGCTTGGGTTTACCACGGTATGTGCCAGGAGAATCCCGACCATTACAGGGAACAGTACCAGGGCACCCAGGGCCCGGGTCTTGGGGAAAATCACCAGGATTCCCCCCAGGATTTCCGCAACCGCGATCAAGGGGATCAGCCATACGATTTCCGTGATGGCCACAAAATCCTTCATCACCTCTTCGGGAATGTCCTCCGGGACCGGGGCAAAATTCAGGAATTTGTTCAGGCCGGCCTGAATGAACATCAGTCCCATGAGCAGGGACAGGGTAAATAGAATCTTTCTTTTCATGACTTGTTGTTTGTTTGATGTGAATACGTGATGTTATAATTTGGATTAAGTTGCTTACATTTTATGACAAATTTCAAGTGGAATTCGTGGAAAAAGCCTGGAGCTGGTGCCGTACAGGCTCCTATTCATAAAATTCCTAGCTCTCATAGGCCGCCTTGAGCTGCCCCAGGTCCAACTTTTTCATTCCCCATAATTTCTCCATCATCCGTCCCAACCTAGTGGGATCCCCATTGGAGATTTTGTCGCTGAGAAATTCTGGGATGACCTGCCAGGAAATCCCATAGCGGTCCTTTAACCATCCGCATTGGGATTCCTCCCCTCCATCCGAGGTGAGCCTGTCCCAATAATAATCCACTTCTGCCTGGTCCTTGCAATTCAGGTAAAGGGAAACGGCTTCATTGAAAGGGGCTTCGAACTCCATGCCGTTGTCCATGGCCATGAAGGTCCTGCCCCCCAAACTGTACTGGGCATGATTGACCAGGCCTTCGGGCCCGCCCGACCCTGCCTCGTACCTGGAAATTCCCGCTAAGGAGGAATCCTCGAACAGGGATATCTGCATCCTTAGGGCCTCTTCCGCCTGCCCACGCCGATCCCCCGAGAACATGAAACAGGGGGACACCCGTTGTCCCACATCGGACAATTTTCCCAACATGAGCTGCCAGCTGAGTCCAAAACGATCATTGACCCATCCGTAACGGGGGCTCCAGGGGTACCGGTCCAAGGGCATCAAAACCTCGCCTTCCCGTTCCAATTCATTCCAGAGGGCATCCAACTCCCCCGGTGCCTCACAGACCACAAAAAAGGAAATGGAAGTGTTGAATTTGAACTGTGGGCCCGCATCAAAGGCAAAGAAGTCGGTCCCATCCAGGGAAAATCCGGCGGTCTGGACCGTGTTCTCGGGAAATGGGCCCCCTTTGGGCCATCGGTTGAGGAAATCGATCCGTGAATTGGGAAAGATGGAGGTGTAGAGCTCCACGGCTTCCTCGGCCCGATTGTCGAACCACAGAAAGGGTACGATTTTTTGAGTGTTGCTGTTTGATTTCATGATCTGTTTGTTTAATTGATTATTGAGTGATTGTTCGTTTTTTGATTTGTGGATCTGCTATTCCATCTTTTGGTTTTGATTCCCCAATTGTTCGTTGTACCGGAATGCGGTCATGCGCTTTATCAAATCCAGGGGCAGCGGCCTGTCATGGGGAAACTGTACCGAACCCTTGCCTTGTTTGTATGGGGAAAGTTCTTCCTTGAAAAGGGTGTGGGCATGTGGTATGGCATAGAATCCAATATGTTTTTCATAGGCCGCGTAGTATACCACTATCCCTTTGTAATTCAATGCCGGCATATTGTACGAGATCACTTCCTCGGCCAATGGGGCCACTTTGGCGAGCTCCTCCCGGATACGTACCATCCGTTCCCTGGATTGTGGCGGGACTTCATCAAAGTATTCCTTCACGGTCTTGAATTTCCTGTTTTCCATAACTCAGTTTTTATTATTTGACATATTCTTGCATTGGAACAACCACTGGGTTCCATATTTGTCCACCAAACCTCCGAAGAGGTCCCCCCAATGGGTCCTGTCCAAGGGCTGGGTCTCGAGGCTGCCTTCCTTTAGCCTGTTGTAATATCCTTCCATGATTTCCCGATCGGAAACCTCCAAAAGGATGGACATTGAATTCCCCCGAACCAGGCTCCGGTCCAACATATCGGTGGCCAATAACCGCATATTGTCCTTGGCCAGGGAAGCGGTCACCACATAGCTCCTGTATCCCCTTGGAAACCGTCCCCCCATGGGGGTATCCCCCAAGGTATGCAACTGCAGTTCCCCGCCAAGGCACCACTGGTAGAATTCCATGGCCTCCCTGCAATTTCCATTAAAGGTAAGATAGGCAACTATTTGATTCATTGGGACCTTCAATTTGTTTCCTACAAAGTTTAAAAAGTTAAAATTATGATCAGGGGTGTAAAAACGACTATTTGTAGGGTTGATTCCGCCATGCTTTTTAATATATTTGGAAGATGAAGAACATTTACATCCTGGTCCCACAGACCGCTGTGCCCTCAGGAGTTACAGGTCCTCGTTACCTATTTACCACGGCGAACCAATTTTTGCGATCTGCCGGTAGGGAACCCTTGTTCAACGTTCATTTGGTGGGCATGGATCGGAAGATCCTTGTGCAGGACGGGCTGTATTCGATCAATACCGATTTCATGTTGGAAGAAAGCGGACAGGCCGATCTGCTTATCGTTCCCCCGATCTTTGGGGATATGGCAACCGCCCTGGAGCTGAACCGCTCCTCCCTGCCCTGGATAAGGAATCAGTTCGAAAACGGGGCGGAAGTGGCCTCCCTCTGCGTGGGCGCCTTTCTGTTGGCATCCACCGGCCTGCTCAATGGAAAGAAATGTTCCACCCATTGGGCCTATTACCGCGAATTTGAGGAAATGTTTCCCGAAGTGGAAGTGGTGGACGGGGGGATCATCACCGAGGAAAACGGCATTTATTCCAGCGGAGGGGCCAATTCCTTTTGGAACCTGCTGCTCTACATCCTCGAGAAATACACCGACAGGGACACTGCCATCCTGGCCTCCAAATACTTTGCCATAGACTTTGACAGAAACAGCCAAGCGGCCTTTATGATGTTCAAAGGACAGAAGGACCACAGGGACGAGAAGGTGAAACAGATCCAGGAATACATCGAAGGGAACTACGGGGAGCGGATGACCGTGGACGGGCTGGCCCAAAGGGTGGCCATGAGCCGTAGGAGTTTTGAACGCCGCTTCAAACAGGCCACAGGAAATACGGTGGTGGAATACCTCCAAAGGGTCAAGATCGAGGCGGCCAAACGCAGTTTTGAATCCAGTCGTAAAAATATAAGTGAGGTCATGTACGATGTGGGCTATTCGGATTCCAAGGCCTTTAGGAACGTCTTCAAAAAACTTACGGGCCTTACCCCCATCGAATACCGGAACAAATACAACCGGGATGCCGTGGCCTAAGCCCTGAGTTTGGGCTGCAGCCACAGCCAGCCCATACACAATAGGAACGGGACAAAGAACCAATAGGGGGACAGGGGAACCCGTTTCCCATGCCGGGGATTTTCGGGTTCGACAAAGTTTTTTCCGTATTTGTTCCCATTGGAACGGAGCAATTCCATTTGCCCCACGGCCTTCCTTTGATCCTCCGAAAAGACAAAATAGTTGAATGTGGAAAGGGAATCCCCTTGGATTTCCATGCGGTTCCAACCCACTTTTTTGGGATATTGGGTGCCCCGCCAAAGCACGGGCAAATGGAAGTCCTGAAGCAAGGGGATTTGGGCCCCTTCGGCGGTCATCACCTGTGGATTTAGGTCGTTTGCCCTCAATTGGAATTCAAAGGGGGCGTCCACGCGGGGCAAGGTCGTGATCCCCTGCCATTGCACCCCCACCTCCCTTGGGCCCACCGCTGCCTCGACCACGGTCGTCCAGAGTTTTGAATACAGCTCCGTTTCCCCACTGAGCAACAGCCCATAACTATCCTTGATCAGGGTGGTCGCAATTCTACCCCGTTCCATGGGTGTGTAGGATGCCAGGGGTATGCCGTCCATTGTAATGGGTTGCATCGGAAATTGTTGCCGAAAGGAGAAGGGGTATTTTTCAAGGTCCCTCGGACTATCCTCCAAGGGGATTGTGGTTTGGGGGTCCCGGACAAAACCCAGGGGAAAATTTCCGGGAGTGCCGT
>CALDPL010000289.1 GCA_937911965.1 uncultured Allomuricauda sp.
ACGGGCCTGGTCGCTGACCAAGCCATGGTGGTCTCCGCCCGGGCAGAGGCTTCCCAAATCGGGGTGGAAATCATGAAAAAGGGAGGCAATGCCTTCGATGCCATGGTCGCCACCGAACTCGCCCTTGCCGTTGCCTATCCGGTCGCCGGGAACCTCGGGGGCGGGGGCTTTATAGTGTACCGCAAGGCCAATGGGGAGATCGGCGGACTCGATTTCAGGGAGAAAGCGCCCTTGGCGGCACATCGGGACATGTACCTGGATTCCCTGGGCGATGTGATTCCGGATATGAGTACCCTGGGGGCCACGGCGGTCGGGGTACCGGGTACGGTGGCCGGGGTCATGGAGGTCCACGAAAAATTGGGCAGCCTGCCCCTGGACCAGATCATGGAACCGGTGATCGCCTTGGCCCGAAATGGAGTGGTGGTCACCCAAAAACAGGCCAGGACCTTGAAGGCCTATAGGGAGACCTTTATTAAAGTCAACGGGGACAGCACCAAATTTGCCGGGGTCTTCAACGAGGGGGACACCATTAAATATCCGGCCCTTGCAAACACCCTGACCAAGATCATGGAAGAGGGCAAGGACGGATTCTACAAAGGGGAAGTGGCCCAAAAGCTCGCGGCCTTTATCCAGGCCAAGGGCGGCTTGATCACCGAAGAGGACCTGGCCAATTACCAGGCCAAATGGAGGACTCCCATAACCTTTGACTACAGGGACCTTCAATTCATATCCATGAGCCCCCCCAGCAGCGGTGGGGTGACCATCAACCAGATTTTCAAATTTTTGGAACCCCATGACGTTTCCGGTTTTGGCCACAATTCGACCAAGACCGTACAATTGTACACCGAAGCGGCCCGAAGGGCCTATGCGGACCGAAACCACTTTTTGGGCGATCCAGACTTTGTCGAGATTCCCTTGGAGGAGCTCTTGGACGATGCATATCTTCAGGAGAGAATGGCCAATTTTTCCTTTGACCGTGCCAGTTTGTCCTCCGAAATCGGACATGGAAGCGTGACTTTCGCCGAAAGTGAACAGACCACCCATTATTCAATTGTCGACCCACAGGGCAATGCCGTATCGGCCACCACTACCCTCAATGGCGGATTTGGATCCAAGCTGTTCTCCGATGAACTCGGGTTTTTCCTCAACAATGAAATGGATGACTTCAGTGCCAAGCCCGGGGTACCCAATATGTTCGGATTGGTGGGGGACGAGGCCAACAGCATTGCCCCGGGGAAACGGATGTTGAGCAGTATGACCCCGACCATTGTGGTTCGGGACGCAAGCCTCTACCTGGTGGTCGGCACCCCTGGGGGATCCACCATAATGAACTCTGTGGCCCAAACCATCCTCAATGTATACGAGTTCAACATGAGCATGCAGGATGCGGTAAATGCCCCACGGTTCCACCATCAATGGCTGCCCGACGAAATCGTCTTTGAGGGAGCGGGCTTTTCAGAGGAATTAAAACAGGAGTTAGAGGCCAAGGGCTATACCATCAACAGGGACCGAAAGGGCAACATTGGCAGGGTGGATGCCATCCGGGTGCTGCCCGATGGCCGGTTGGAAGGTGGAGCGGACCGAAGGGGAGATGACACAGCGGTCGGATTTTAGTTCCTTTTCCCATGTTTGATGTAACCCTATTGACAGACCCCAGGTATGTCGCCCCGAAAAAGTCCAGTCCCTATATCGAAAATGTGCTGCTCGAGGACCGTTTGGTCCTGGAGGCCCTGGAGAAGCAGGGATTGAAGGTGATCAGAAAATCCTGGGACGACCCTGATTTTGATTGGACCGGCACCAAATTTGCCCTGTTCCGGTCCACTTGGGATTATTTTGAACGTTTTGGGGAATTTGGTCAATGGTTGGAAAAAACCGCAAAATTGACCCAATTCATCAACTCCGATCGGCTCATCGCCTGGAATATGGACAAGTACTATCTCTTGGACCTTGCCAATGCCGGGATCGCCATCCCCAGGACACATTTCGTGGAACAAGGGACGGACATAAGCCTGGAGGAAGCCTATTCCCTGGCGGTTCGGGAGCAGGGGTTCCAAAAATCCGACATCGTCCTAAAACCTTGTGTTTCCGGTGCGGCACGGCACACCTATCGAATCCGGGAGGGGGAGATTCCCCTACACGAAGCCCAATTCAGGAAACTGGTCTCGGAGCAGTCCATGATGGTCCAGGAATTCCAGGATCATATTGTCTCCCAAGGGGAATTCTCCCTGATCATCCTTGATGGAAGCTTTTCCCATGCGGTCCTGAAGAGGGCCAAAAAAGGGGATTTTCGGGTTCAGGACGACCATGGGGGAAGCGTCCATGTACATCAGGCCGAACCAGACCAGATAGAATTTGCCGAAAGGGTGGTCCAGGCATGCCCGGAACATCCCCTATATGCCAGGGTGGATATTTTTAGGGACAACGATGGAAATTGGGCCTTGGCCGAGTTGGAGATCTTTGAACCCGAACTGTGGTTCAGGCTACGGCCGCAGGCGGCCGATGATCTGGCCAGGGCCATCCGGAAAATAAAAATGGGGTGATCTTATTTGGAAATCTGCTTTTTGAGTTCCTCCATGGACTCCTGCAATTGCCGCAGTAGTCCCGTTTCCGAACCGGCATCCAAACTAAAGGTCAATTTGCTGCTCACCTCCCATATCTCCTGGATTTGGAAGGGCTTGATCTCATAGGGCGGATAGACTTCGTTCAGGGAGACCAGGGTAATATTGTTCGAGTTTGGCCTACGCTCCAATTTCTTGACCATGACCGAATCCTGCAACACCACCACATACATCTTATTGGGGCTCACATGGTCGATATGGTCCACCGCCCGCGCCAAGACCCAATCATTGGGCCTCAAACTCGGGAGCATGCTGTCCCCCTCCACTTGAAACCCTCGGTAGGTCGCATTGCGGAACTCGGGAATGGGCAGGTCAAATGCAGGAAGCTGTCTGTACCAACTGGTATCGGCTATGTTTTGTGGGTAGCCCGCAGCGGCCTTGGCATTGACCAGGACCATATTGTCGTTATCGGAATTGTCCACGGTGACCACCTTGGGGATCACCGAGGTCCTGGAGGTGTCCAAATGCTTTTGGTCACTCTCCCCGAAGAGCCACATGGGATTGATCTTGAACTGTTTTAAAAGCTCGCTGACCACCTTGCCCGAAAGCTTGGTCCGACCCCGTTCAATGTCCGCGGTGGTATTCCTCACCCCCAACAATTGGGCAAATTCCGCTTGGGTGTAGCCCAATTCCCTTCGAACATCGATAAAGCGTTTGACACAAATATCCAATTCCATATCCTTTATAGTTCCTTGGACCGCACAGTATGGAAATCCCCTACGGGCCAACCGGCCCCCTGACAAGCCCAACATATTCCTCCAAATATATAAAATAAGGAATGTTTCCAAAAATATTTTTGGATTATTTCCATTTTTTGGATTTAATCCATATATTTGATTGGAATAAATCCAAGTAACCCTTTTAATCCACAAGCCATGAAACCTGAAACGACCCTTGTCTATGACGGAAGCTTCAACGGATTTCTGACCGCTGTCTTTGACGCCTTCGACCAAAAACTCAATGTGGTGGACATCCAAAGGAACGGGAAGTGCCAAAATGGACTGTTCTCGGGCAGTCAGATCGTGTTCACCCAGGTCGACAAGGCCAAAAGGGTGTGGAACGGTATTGGGAACAAGAGCCGCAATGCCCTGGCCAATGTCTATTTTGCCTTTTTGTCCGAGGCCGAAGCCCTGGAGCCCAAACTCTATTCCTATATTCAAAATCTGATGCGGTCCCCAAAAGGCTCCCCTATGGACCATACCCAGGACACGGTGTCCCAACTGGAACAATTGGCCCGCAAGGTGGGACGTGAAAAACACCGCATGGAGGCCTTGACCCAATTCCAAAAGTCCCAGGACAATATTCAATACGCCCTGATCAATCCCGATTACAACGTACTTCCCTTGATCTCAAAGCACTTTCGATCCCGGCATCCGGACCAAAGCTGGCTGATCTATGATCTCAAGCGCGCTTATGGTATCTTTTACGACGGTTCTTTTGTGGAAATGGTGACCTTGGACCCCAAGGTCCTACAACTGGAAAGAAGCATTGCAAAGCACGCGGATCCCCACGGACCACACCATGGACAGGGTCCGTCGGTAGATCATTTCAGGAACCGCAGGATCAAATCCTCGATCAGGCCAAAGCTCCATGCCCGTACGATCCCAAAACACGGAATGTACGGGAGTGTGGAACAACAGGCGGTATAAACCCTTAGGATTGCTTCCCCCTCTCCCCTACGAATTGGTCCCCTTTGTTCTTGAACAGTACGTTGAAGCTGGTCAAACTGCCGTACATTCGGGTAATGTACTGTTGAAGGTCGACTTTTTCCCCATCGTCCAGGTTGGGACTGCTATTGATCTTCTGCTCCATTACCCGAATCCGGTCGCGTACCATTACGATCTTGTGAAAGAAGGTCTCTATGGGCATTTCCTTATTGGCGGTGGCGTCCCCGGGATCCAATATCAGTTTGCCCCCCTTCCACTTGTCGGCAAGGGCCACTTTTTCATGGGTATCGCTCCATTTTTCCAATATCTGTACCAAGGAGCGTTCCACATCGAAGAAACTCACACTGTCCACTTCGTTCTCCACCCCTTCCAATACCTCGAATTCGGAGTCGAGTTCGATGGTTTCCAGACCATTCTCAATAAAGGTGACCCAATAGTGTTTTGAGGTCAGGTTGGTGACCACCCCTTTTCCGTATTGCGGGTGATCGATTCTTGAGCCGATGCCCAGTAATTTCATAGATTGACTTTTTAGCGTTGCCGTCGACCACCAAAAATAAGACTTCGATCGAAAGTAACGAAAAGCTAAGCCCTTTCTTTTTTACATGTCAAATCGCTATTTTTGATCCCTTGCTATGTTTGTATGATCCGCTACGAAGAAAATATTGAGGTCAGGGGGGCCAGGGTACACAATCTGAAAAACATCGATGTCACCATACCCAGGGAAAAACTCGTGGTGATCACGGGGCTTTCGGGTAGTGGAAAATCCTCATTGGCCTTCGACACCATATACGCGGAGGGGCAACGTCGATACATCGAGACCTTTTCCGCCTATGCACGGCAATTCCTCGGTGGACTCGAGCGCCCCGATGTGGACAAGATCGACGGGCTGTCCCCGGTGATCGCCATTGAACAAAAGACCACCTCGAGATCCCCCAGGTCCACTGTGGGCACCATCACGGAAATCTATGATTTTCTCCGGCTGCTCTATGCCAGGGCCTCAGAGGCCCATAGCTACAATACCGGGGAAAAAATGGTGAGTTACAGCGATGGGCAGATCGTGGATCTGATCTTGGCCTCCTATGGGGGCAAAAGAATAAACATACTGGCCCCGGTGGTGCGTTCCAGGAAGGGGCACTATCGGGAACTCTTTGAACAGATCGGAAAACAGGGTTTCGTGAAAGTACGGGTGGACGGGGAGATCAAGGACCTTGTCAAGGGCATGAAACTGGACCGCTACAAGACCCATGACATCGAAATCGTAATCGACCGCCTGAAGGTGTCCGACCAAGAGGAATTCCAAAAACGCTTGGCCGAATCCATCAATACCGCCATGTACTCCGGGGACAATGTGATGATGGTCCTGGAAGAGGACCAAGAGGTTCCCCGCTATTTCAGCAGGGACCTCATGTGCCCCTCCACCGGGATTTCCTATCCCATGCCCGAGCCCAATACCTTTTCGTTCAACTCCCCCAAGGGCATGTGTCCCGAGTGCAGTGGTCTGGGCCACGTCCACCGGGTCAACCCGGACAAAATCATTCCCGACCCCAAACTGTCCATCAAGGCCGGGGGCTTGGCCCCCTTGGGGGAATACAAAAATTCATGGGCCTTCAAACAATTGGAGACCATTGCCAAACGGTACGATTTCGAATTGGGCGATCCCATTTCCAAAATTCCCAAAGCGGCCATGGAGGTCATCCTGTTCGGGGGCAAGGAGAATTTTGCAGTGGACTCCAAGTCGTTGGGGGTGAGAAGGGAGTACAAAATCGATTACGAGGGGATTTCCAATTTCATTCGGACCCAATTTGAGGAATCCGAATCCACCTCGATCAGACGTTGGGCCAAGGATTATATGGACAAGGTCAAATGTCCGGAATGCGAGGGGGCGCGCTTGCGCAAGGAATCCCTGTATTTCAAAATGGGAGGCAAAAACATTGCGGAACTGGCCCATATGGACATCAGGGAGCTTTCGGTTTTCTTCCAGGAGCTCGATGCCGACCTGAAAGGGGATCGAAAAAAGATAGCCGAGGAAATCCTGAAGGAAATCAATTCCCGGATCGGCTTTTTGTTGGATGTGGGCCTGGACTACCTTTCCCTGGACCGGGGTTCCAAGACCCTTTCCGGGGGCGAGGCACAGCGTATCCGCTTGGCCACCCAGATCGGATCTCAATTGGTCGGGGTGCTCTACATCCTGGACGAACCCAGTATCGGGCTGCACCAAAGGGACAATGCCCGCCTGATCCAATCCCTGGAATCCCTCAGGGACCTTGGAAACTCGGTGATCGTTGTGGAACACGATCGGGATATGATCGAACGGGCCGACCATGTCATAGACATCGGTCCCAAAGCGGGCAGGCACGGAGGGCAGATCATTTCCCAAGGCACACCGTCCCAATTGAAGGAACAGGATACCACCACGGCAAAATACCTTTCCGGGGAACTTGAGATCCCACTGCCCGCCAGCCGCAGGAAGGGCAACGGCAAAAAGATCGTCCTGAGCGGCTGTACCGGGAACAACCTAAAGGATATCACCGTGGAATTCCCCTTGGGCATGCTCCTCGGGGTGACCGGGGTTTCGGGCAGTGGCAAATCCACCCTGGTCAACGAGACCCTCTACCCCATTATGAACGCCCATTACTTCAATGGGGTAAAAAAGCCCATGCCCTATAAAAAAATCAGTGGCCTCCAACATCTGGACAAGGTCATCGATATCAACCAGACCCCCATTGGAAGGACCCCCCGA